>JAYUVA010000180.1:0-2622 GCA_043754375.1 Candidatus Kuenenia sp.
GCTCGTCGCGGTTTCACCTTGATTGAACTGCTCGTGGTGATCTCCATCATCGCGACGCTGATGGCACTCATTCTGCCCGCCATTCAGGCGGCTCGTGCCGCTGCTCGCCGCACAGAGTGCCAGAACAACATGAAGAACATTGCATTGGCGGCTCACAACTTTGCTTCTGCAAAGAAAGGTGCATTGCCACCGTTGGGCGTTTATGGGCCAGACAGTGCCGCAGCTGGTGCCATCAACCCGCTTCACAGCTGGGTGGTGAAATTGCTGCCATTCATGGAAGCACGAGCCGTCTATGACCGCTGGCAGTTGGATCAGGGTTGGGACAGCTCTGCGAATGCATTGGTGAACAGGACCTATTTGAAAGTTCTGGCGTGTCCGGATGACGAGACGGCCTCGGCTGTCGGCGGTGGCCTCAGCTACGTGGCTAACCATGGATATCTCCTTGAAACATTGAATAACAACATTTGGGTTGAACCAGGAATCGACTGGAACGGCAACACTTTTGCAAGTGCGTCCAGCGCGGCCGACCTGGATCCTGCAGATTCAGATGCTCAGCGTGACACCGGTGTATTCTGGATGGATATTTCACATGCGCCGTACCCAAATGCGGCAGGCAACACGCGAGCACGAGCTCAACAGAAAAACTCGATCAGCATCGAAGGTGCTTACGATGGTGGTGGTCAGTCGATCATGTTTACCGAAAACACATGGGCTGGTGGCGAGACCAGCTGGGCGTCCCCTGTTTGGACAAATGTCGGATTCGTATTGTCGTTGTCGACGGCGAGTGGACAGTCATATGCCAATCCATTGTGGACTACAAATCCAAGTCCAGGTAAGACGGCGCCAAAAACCCTGATCAATCAGGCACCCGCTGGTCCTGAAGCAAGCCTTTTAAACCTCGATACCAAGCTGTCAGCGTCTCCGAATTCTGGTCACACGGGCGGCGTCAATGTGGCGTGGGTCGGAGGCTCAGTAGGGTTTATCAGTCAGGACATCGACAGCAATGTGTATGCCCGGTTGGTGTCACCTGCTGGAAGCAAACTGCGTACCTTCCCGACGCAACCCCCACTCGGCGACAACTTGTTCTAAGTCATTTCGATCGAATGCTCGCATGAGCTGACTCGCCGCCTGGTTTTGGCCTGAAACCAGGCGGTTTTTTATTGCGCGAACGTTTCACGCATTTGGAGTACGATGACTGGTCATCGCTTTCTTTTTCAGGGATCGCGGTTGACCTCTCATCTCGTATCACGCAGATGGACGTCGCGAGCGAGCATGGACGCGAATGAACCCAGCGCGGGCTTCGCCCGCAGCCCAAAGTAGCCATCACGCTCCGCCGTGATGAGCATTTATCAATCGACATCCATCAACCGAGACAGAGCTCCATGGTCAGTCCCGTCGCATGGGGCCGAAGGACCATCAGCCTAGGGGCTTCATCCATGTGGCCCAATTCAAGGCTCGTCACGGCGGAGCGTGACGGCTACTTTGCGATTTGCCCATCACCGAGGCCGAACCCTGGTGAGGAAGAAGTCTACGCACGAGAACAACTTCTGCAAACCGCCGCCTGATAATCTTCGCGGCACACCAAGAAATCAACTGTGAGTCGTACGGAGAACACGAAGACGCCGTACGGAACTTTCAAGGAAGAAATGTCACATTCATGTCGCTCAAATCTTACCGACAAAGGCCGGACCGCGATTGCCGGCATTCTTCATTTCAATGTACTTCGCTCCAGGTGACTGAGGACGAATTCCTTGAGCATCGCGAACGCAGATTTCTCTTCCATGCCACCGGTTTTCTCGACCGCTGGCTCCAGAAAGCTCATCATATCCAGCACATGCTGCCGAGAAAGCAGGTGCAGCCGAGTCACAAGGATGGCGGCTTCAAGGACCGCATGTCGAGCGCGATTGAATCCAAAGAACGGACGTCGTTCGCCCCGATGCACAATCGATGAGGGCATGCGGCTTCTGGCGTCTGAGGAATCGACGCTGTCTACCGTAAATTCAAACCAGCGGCAACAATCCTTCAGCACAAATCCGTCGATCATCGTTGCGGGTTCAACTGCGGGCCACTCGGTCAGTTTGCTGATGGCTGCCTGAGCAATGATTTCCACTCGATCAACCACATGAAATACGCCACTCCGCGTCGCTGCCAGATTGTTGAATGTGGTCGAAGGCTGAAACGGGCGCAGGAGCAGGCTGGCAAAGTCACCTACAACAATCGGCCCCATCGGAGCGACGTTCAGGCGACCGCCTGCATCCACACTTGTTACGATTCCCTCAACGATCATGGTTTTTCAGTTTTCAGAGGCTATCCGAAAAGGGGTCTGACCCTTTGGAGGCGAGTCGATGATGTTGGTGTTTCCGTTTTGCCGGAGAGGGTCAGACCCCTTTTCAGATAGCCCCAACTGCCAACTGCCAACTGACGACTTTGATCTCTCACTTTGCAGAACGCGGATAATACGCGAACATTCTGTGTTGCGGCACGCTGCGGATACAAATTCCAGCAACTCAAAATTAGATATTCCGAAACCATAACCATGAGTGAACACGATCAGGTTTCTCGTTTACCTTCAGAAAAGCATGCGCCGGCAGCAAACGGCTGGCTCGTGACAGTGCTGATCGG
>JAYUVA010000181.1:0-5789 GCA_043754375.1 Candidatus Kuenenia sp.
GTTGTTGCGTTGCTGTTCGGTCGGCAGGTAGTAGATGTAGCCGTTCGTGTAGCCTGCCACAAAAGTATTCGGGGCGGGCGAACGCTTCTTGATGGCGAGACCAATCTCAACGGTCAGTTCGCCGCCAAAGGTGACCATCACGAAGTCACCGATGCGAATGCCGCAGACTTCGACGTTGACCGTTGGCATTGCAGCCGCCTGATTCTGCTTCAAATGCATCTCAAGCAGATTCAGATTGATCTGCAGGCGCGTCAACTGTTCCATCGCATGAATGTTCTGGATATAGGCTTCCAGATTGGCACGGTTCTCGGTATCCAGCTTGCTCAGGTCTTCGCGACCGTTCGCCTTCTCATGCAGATAACGCTGGCTGTAGTACGCCGGAAAATCTTCCGACACTTTATGCTGCACGTAGAGTGGAAGAAAGGTCTTCAGGTTAATGTTGGTGCCATTGAGCGACTTGACAATCTGCGCCTGTTCCACCTGAATCGATTCCATGCGGCGTTCCAGATCCGCTCCACGGGGCAGGGCGACGATCTCGTTGACAATCTTCAGCGTTGAAGAGTCACCCGGCTGAATCTGGCGCGCGGCCTGCAGAGTGCTCAAGCCGAGCTGGTTGCCGTAGTGTTCGGCATCGTGGATTTGATGGACGATCTTATACATTGCCGGATTGATGTCTCCCGCGCAACCCTGCACGAAAAAGGCCATCACGTTTGCGCCCAGATTCTGCTCGATCGCCTTCGACGCGAAGCCGGGGAAGTCAGCGGTGTTGCCGCCGCCGGGGACTCCGTGAATCGGGTGGCAGGCAAAATTGTAGAGCAGGGCGAGCGGCGTCCCGTCGGTGCGATCGAGACGTAACAGGCCAATCTCGGGATCAACGGGACCGACTGCTTGAACGTCTTCGTCTTTTGGCATGGAGTACGCTCGGCGCATATCCACTTCGCTGCCGTCTTTCATCTTCAGCCGTCGGTTTTCCATAATGCGATCTTCGTGGCCGCGACCCGTGCCAACGCGAACCGGAACCATGGCTGCTACGGCTTCTTTGACAGCCTGCACCGTCAACTGATCGGCATCACCTCGAACCACGCTGTGACAATGGCTGGCGTTGATGAGGACATGCTCGGGAGTGATGCCCTGCTTCTGCAGTTCCGCGCGGACGTTGGGCAGATACGTATTTCCAATCCGCCCGATTCCACCGATCGCAACGGCATCGACGGTCACGATAATGGCCGTCGTGTCGCCATTCGAAATCGCCAGAGCTTTCACATACGACGGATCATTCACCGGCCCGGCATCATGATCCGTGATTTCGACCCGCGCCACACCTGCGCGGAGGCTTGTGGCTGCATCAGCGGGCTTCTGAACGTTCTCGTCAGAGGCGTGAGTTGGGTTTGCCGCTATGAAAGCCAGAAACAATGCGAGACCCATCGCGATTTGTGGCAGTGATCTCATGAACGAAACTCCAAAGTAGTCCTGAGGATGTTAGATCTGACGCACTTTATCGCTGGTGAGTCGACTTGGCGAGCGGTTGAAAATGGCACATTCGTTTAACCGCGTGGGCAACGCCCCGCGCTTGGGAATCCAGCCAGAGGCACGCTGCTCGCGCGGCACGCTGGGCACGCGGTTAAACGAGCCAATGCCAACCGCGTGCTGTATATGACTCCATGGCGTGCTGGATTTCGTCGCGAATTTTGCTGCACGCTTGTTATTCGGAGCCGATCCGGAAATGATGACCGTTCCGCCAATCGATCCCTGCCCTCCGGAGTCTTCCCATGACTGTCTCTGAGCACTTTCGCCGAATCGCTGTTTTCCGCAGCGTCGCAGCACTGCTTCTGCCTGCAGCCTTCTGCCTGTGCCTGACGCATCGTTCAACCGCTGCTGATGAATCCTCGGTCGTCGTGGAAGGACTCATCCCTGTCGTCGTGGAAGGACTCACCGAAGCCAACTGGGAGCATCTGGTTCCGCAGGGTAAAGAAGTTGATGCGATCTACGGCGACATCGTGCTGCAGAATCCTTTCCTGCGAGCCGTGATTGCGAAGCCAGTGGTGACTCGCAATGCCAACATGACAGTCCGAACCGTCGGTGGTTGTCTGATTGATCTGACGACAAGGAAGCATGAGAGTGATCAGTTGAGTGCGTTTTATCCCGCGCGACGGGCGTTCGCATTTGGTGATGAGACGGGGATCGAAAGTTCTAATTCTGTCGAGGTCGTGAATGGCGTGAAAACAGAATCCGGAGAAGCTGCGTTGAGTGTTGCAGCAGCAGGTACGAAAGAAAAACCGGGCCTCAAGGTCATTTATTCCCTGCAAGCCGACAAGTCATACCTTAAAGTGGAATCTGAATGGACCAACACCACGAACGCTGATCTGACGCTGGTATTGGAAGACGATTTGCGTGCTGACGCTGGCAAAGAAGACATGCCGAAGACGCCGGACGGAACGGGTGAGCTGTTCTGGTTTCATGACATCTTCTGGCAGCAGGCGTACGGCGTCTATGCCCCCGGATTTAAGATTCGCTACAACAGCAATGCACGCGAATCAGTGCTGGTGTACGAACCAGTCGATGGCAAACCCGTCGTGGTGAGGCCGGGGGAAACGTTTTCGATGACTCGATTGCTGTTTGTCGCCCAGGATCTTTCCGGCGTGATGGTGGATTACCTGGACGCTCGCGAAATGGGTGATAAACTTGTTGAGACGAAACTGTCCGTTCAGGCCGACGGTCGTCCTGTCAGCGGAGCTCGGATCGCGATCAAGTGTGGCGACGAATCGTGGGGAACCGTTGTAACCGGGGACGATGGCTCCGTCCTGCGGCGGCTTCCGTCGGGGACATGCGAAGCCACCATCTCTGTCGCGGGCCACGAATTTGCCATGCAGAAACTTGTGCTTGCGAGTGACGGTGATCATGTGCTCGAACTCTCCGATTACCATCCCGGCACTGCATCGATCACAGTGACTGACGCCGAAGGCCGTGCGATTCCGGCGAAGATCGAATTCAAGGGCAACGACAAGACGCCAACGCCGAATTGGGGGCCCGAAACGGGCGAACATTTCGTAAGGAATCTCGCATACATGGCGAACGGAAAAGTTCGTACCGAGCTGGCAGCAGGTGCGTACGACATCACAGTCAGTCATGGCCCGGAGTACAATGCGGAATTCACAAAGCTCAACGTGCAGCCTGGAAAAACCAGTGACCTGAAAGTCGCCATTGCGCGAGTGATTGAAACGCCGGGATGGGTGAGCGCAGATTTTCACAGCCACAGTTCACCGTCGGGAGACAACACGAGCAGCCAGCGAGGCCGCGTGTTAAATCTTGCAGCCGAAAATGTCGAATTCGCGCCATGCACAGAACACAATCGTGTCAGTACCTATGTCGATCACATCAAGGCGTTGGCGTTGGAACCATTCCTCGCAACTGTTTCCGGCATGGAACTCACCGGAACACCATTGCCCCTGAATCATCAGAATGTGTTTCCATTGATCTATCGGCCACGAACTCAGGATGGAGGTGCTCCAGTAACGGATCTCAGTCCCGAAACCCAGATGGAACGCATCGCCGCATGGGACAGCAACAGCGTGAAACTCATTCAGCAGAATCATCCGGATCTCGGCTGGCTGTTCTATGACCGCGACGGAGATCAGAAACCGGACGAAGGGTATTCGAGATCCTTCGGGATCATGAACGTTACTGAAATTCATCCAATCGATCCGCTGCTGAATCCCACGCGCTACCACATCAATGAAGGCAAGGAGACCGGCAATCAGACGGCGCTAAACTGGCTGCAGTTGCTGAATCAGGGATTTCGCATTTATGGCGTTGTGAATACCGATTCTCATTACAACTATCACGGATCCGGTGGGCTGCGAATCTGGGTAAAGTCCGATACCGACAATCCCGCAAAGATCAATTCTGACGAAATGCGGGACAATGCGCGCAATGGTCACATCATCATGTCGAACGGACCGTTCCTGGAAGCCTCATTTCGAGAAACCGGCAGCTCGGGCCCACCGGTCATTGCCGGTCAGGATTTTGCGGCAAAATCCAGGAAGGTCACGGCTTCGATCAAGGTGCAGTGCCCGAACTGGTTCGACATCGATACGGTCGTTGTGCTCGTGAACGGGCGCAGACACGAAAACCTGACGTTCAGCCGTGACACGCATCCGGACATGTTCGGCAAGGATACCGTGAAGTTTGCTCACGACGTGGATATTGAACTCACGGAGGACGCTCATCTGATTGTCCTCACCGGTCATCGAACTCAGTTGATCGGCGACGTCATGGGTCCGATGTGGGGCACTCAACATCCTGCAGCACTTCACAATCCCGTATTTGTCGATGTCGATGGCAATGGCAATGGCTTCCAGGCCAACCAAGATACACTCGACATTCCACTGCCGGTGAAGTTTGTGGCAGAAGACAAGCGGTGATACTCACTTGCGCCGTGAACCAGACGAACTGTCGCCTTCGATCTGAGTCATGCCCAGTGTGGCGTCCGCTGCATCAAGCTGGAACTGGAATTCACCAAGGAACGTCATTCCCAGCAACGGTGTGGCACTGACCGCCTCTGGTCCCAGCACCGCACATTCCACATCTTTCAATTCAAAAGTGCCGACGCGAACAGTCGCAATTTTTTTGAGGACTCCGGTAATCGTGCTGCCATCGGCGATTTCGATCAGGATCCGCTTGTCGCTGGGTTCCGGCTTCAGACCCATCGATATTGCCAGTTCGTACGGCAGACTAATCAGACTCGCGCCGGAATCGACGATCATTTCCGCCGTGTGTTGGCCGTTGATGACAACCGAAGCGTAAAACGTGTTTCCGTCGCGACGTAGCGAGATCTTTTCTTTGTGAACGGCTTTTTCAAGATCGTCCAGCTTTTTCAGATTACCCATAAACGACGACGACAATTCAAACTTCAATTCTTTGCCGCTTTCGGCGGCAAGCGTTTTCAGCTTCTCCTGCATCTCAGGAAAGTCATTCGCGGTTTCGTATCCCGCCGAAAGCTGATCAGCCAATTTGCGCATCTCGATAATGTTCTGCACGTAAGCTTCTCGCGCTTCGTTAAGCTGCGTTCGTGACAGGTTCTCTTTCTCCTTCAGACCCTCCAGCGACTTTCGAGCCAGCGACATCTGGCCTTCCACTGTATTGAGCGCACCAACAAGGCGATTGTTGGTCGCCACGTCCTGAACGTTGGCGAGTTGCGCGTTCAATGTTACAAGTTGCTGTTCTGCCTGCACCATACCGATCTCCAGCCGGTTGATTTCCTGCTGTATCTGGCGAAGTGGCACAGTTGCCTGCTTTACTTTTCGCTTGAGCGTGGCCGCTTCCGAAATGCCTCGGGACAAATCACGTTCGCCAGTGAACACAACATTGCTGCCTGTCACGCGTAATTCCAGTGCGGGAGCCTTTTCTGTCAGCGCCGCCGTGGTGTCCTTTCTCTCTTCCGGTTCGTCCGCGATCACCCAACAGGGGAAAAAGATCAGAGTGGTGAGGGCAAACAGATTTCGCATGACAGATCATCCTGGCAGGATCGGAGGTTCACGTGGCACCAAAACACAATGGCTGCCCGGGTTACATATCTTGACCCTTGCGACTTGGAAACGCCACAGCAACATATCGACTTTTGTCACGAGGGCAGAAACTGATTCGACAACAGGCAGTGGACTTGCAGGGCGTGACAAGCGCGAGCGCAGGCACACTAAGCACCTCGGCAGAAGTAGTTTGGCATAATATCGTTTAACCGCGTGGGCAACGCCCCGCGATTGGCAGCGAAGCGCGGCCCGATGGGCACGCGG
>JAYUVA010000182.1:0-2893 GCA_043754375.1 Candidatus Kuenenia sp.
TGTAACGCATGTCCGACTTCGCGATGGAAGCGATTCGCCTGAGCGCCGAGTTCGAGCATGTCGCCCAGTACAAGGATACGTCGTCGGGCGGTGACGAAATCATTCAGCGTCCGGATTGCTGCAAGCACACTGGCGGGACTGGCGTTGTACGTTTCGTCAATCACAGTCCATGGATTGCGTTGCACAATGCGTCCGCGTCCGGCGTCAGACTGATAGTTCACAATGCCGTGTGCGATCTCGGGCAGACTCAATCCTGCGATCCGTCCGACCGCAATTGCTGCCGCAGCACCGGTGACGAGATGGGAGCCGCCATGGAGCTGAAACGACTGGCCATCCACTTTGAACTGACAGATGCCGTCCTGAGAATGAATCGAAGTCACACGAAAGTCGGCAGCAGCAGTCGTTCCGAACAGCACAATCTTCGCCGACGTTGCCTGCGCCATTGAAAGAACGGCGGCATCGTCGGCGTTCAGGAATACCGTACCACCGGCTGTCACGGCAGCCGGCAGCTCCATTTTTGCCTGACGAATTGTCTCCAGATCACCAAACGATTCGAGATGCGTCGCTGCTACCTGAGTCACGACGGCGAATTCCGGCAGAACCATTTCTGCCAGAAATGCGATGTCGCCGATTTTCGCTGCTGCCAGTTCGAGCACCGCAAAGTCATGCTCAGGTCTGAGTTGCAGGAGCGAAAGCGGTACGCCAAGTTCGTTGTTGTAGTTGTGCAGACTCTGAACTCCGGAAAAACGAGACGCGAGAACGTGCGTGATCATTTGACGCGTTGTCGTCTTGCCGACACTGCCGGTGACGCCCACGATCAGTGCTTCCGACCGCTGACGGTTCCAGCGTCCCAGCATCTGTAATGCGAGAATCGAATCTGCAACACGGACAATTCGTCCGTCCGTTTCTGCAGAATCCAGCGCGGCCAATGATGGCCTTCCGGACATGACGTTCGACGGCGTCGCACCCGAGGCCGCGAAATCTGTCACAACACACGCGGCACCTTGTGCGATGGCCTCATCGGCAAACAGCACGCCATGTGTCCTGTGACCACCGAGCGCGAAGAAACAATCGCCGGAAGCGACGGTTCTGGAATCGATGCAGCCTCCCGTGACACGCAGTTGTCCGCAGCCCGGGTCGGTGAGAACACCATCAACAATATCGGCAAGTTGAGAGACCGTCAGTGGGAATGTCATGCGGGAATTGCACTCCGCGGCAATGCCGACACAGGAGTCAAACCCGTCTGCAGTTCCAGCAGCAGGCGGCGTGTGACGCGACGATCATCAAAACTAATTCGTCGGTCTCTGATGTGCTGCGTTTTTTCGTGTCCGCGGCCTGCGATGACGACCACATCTCCAGGTTGAGCCAGTCGCAGTGCTTCCCGGATCCCCTGCTGCCGATCGACACACGTCAGCACTCGATCAAGCGACTCAAAGCCGCCGGCAATATCAGCGATGATCTGGTCGGGCACTTCGGATCGTGGATTGTCCGACGTCAGCACAATCTGATCGGCAGCCTGCGCGGCCCTGGCCATGAGTGGCCGTTTATGACGATCCCGATCACCTCCGGCACCAAACACCAGGATCACCTTCCCGGACGTCAATAGCCTGGCAGTCGCGATACATTGGGAGATACCGTCCGGGGTATGAGCATAGTCCACAAACACCGCAAACGGCTGGCCGACATTGATGCGTTCCATGCGGCCCGGCACATGGAGAACACGTTCGAGACCATCGCGGATATCGCGTATCGCAACACCGGATTGTTCTGCCAGAACTGCCGCTGCCAGAAGATTCAGAGAGTTATGCCGACCGACCATCGGCGTTCGGATTTCGACGGAAGCACTGTCCAGCAAAAGACGAAGCGACTGTCCGGTCTCTGAACACGAGAGTGTCTCGACACGCATGTGGGCATCTGACGAGAACCCGAACGTGATGACATTGCGATCAACAGTCACTTTTTTTTGAATTGCCTGACAACCTGCGTCATCGATCCCGAGCAGAACCGGCTTGCCGCACGCCAGCAGAGACACGATACCAAGCTTGGCTGCACGGTAACGCTCGGCATCTCCGTGGTAATCGAAATGATCCTGAGTGATATTTGTGATGGCCGCTGCGGACAGCTTGATTCCCGCGCAACGTTGTTGATCCAGTGCGTGGCTGCTGATTTCCATGACACAGTCCGTGACCTGGTTGCGCGCCATCTGCAGCATGTACTGCGCGAGTTGCCAAGAATCCGGAGTTGTCAACGAAGCCGGTTCCGCAGTGCGACCGTCCCAGTATTCCAGTGTACCGAGCAGGCCGGTTGTTCGTCCGGCTGCTTCCAGAATGGAACGCAGCAACCAGGTCGTCGTCGTCTTGCCGTTTGTTCCAGTCACGCCCGTGACGTTGATCGATCGCTGAGGCGCGCCCAGTCGTGCCAGGCAGATTCTGGCGAATGCCGCTCTTGTGTCTGAGACGACGCACTGCGGCACGCTGATCTGCGACGACGGTCGTTCCACAATCACACTGATGGCGCCACCGGCGATCGCGGCCTCCAGATGCCGATGCCCGTCGATCCTGGATCCGCGCAATGCAACGAAGACGTCCCCTGGCTGAACCAGGCGACTGTCGCAGCAAAACTGCGATGCGACGATATCACCTGTGCCGACAAAGCTGACGGCACCAAGCGAAACACGCAAACTGATGGATCTGACTTCCATGTCAGCCAAGTCTTGTCAACCCGAATTGAGGAAAGTGAAAACTCGTTTTCTGTATTGTCTTCACCTTCGAAAATTCGGTCAATTGCAGTTTGAGTCCCCGAGGAACAGGGCTGCGACTGCTAATTCTTTCGGAATTCTACCATAAAGAGATTGTGAAATGTCCAGCACATTGGCTCCCATGCTTGGCGAAGC
>JAYUVA010000183.1:0-4235 GCA_043754375.1 Candidatus Kuenenia sp.
GATGGTTCGATTTCTTGTGGAAACGGATGGAATTTCGAGAAGGAATTTCAGGGGCAGGGCGGTGCAGTGGCCGCATCGCGTGATTCGTCGTTGCTGGAATCATTCGATTTCGATTCCAGCGGCTCCATCCGGACGGCGTTTTATCAGGGGAGCAAACGTGCGATCGATGTGGCCCTCAGTCTGCTGGCGATTGTCGTGTTATCCCCGATTTTGTGCTTCGCCGCGTTGATGATCAAATTGTACGACCGAGGCCCCGTGTTTTTCAGCCAGGACCGCGTCGGAAAGGATGGCCGAACATTTCGTTGTTACAAATTTCGGTCAATGATTCTGAACGCCGAAGCTCTGCAAAAGAGCCTGATGGCGAACAGTGAGCACGCCGATCCGCGAACTTTCAAGATTGCAGACGACCCTCGAATCACGTCGCCCGGGCGAATTCTGCGTCGCTTCAGCATTGATGAACTTCCACAGATTCTGAATGTGTTTCTGGGTCAGATGAGCATCGTAGGTCCCCGGCCACCACTTCCGCATGAAGTAAAACTGTACAGCGATTCTGATTGGCAACGGCTGAGTGTGAAACCCGGTTTGACATGTATTTGGCAGGTCTCCGGCAGAAGTCGCCTGGCGTTTCCTGAACAGGTCAAGCTCGACGTTGATTATATCCGGCGTCAAAGTCTGGCCTTGGACCTCGCTATCATTCTGAGAACCATTCCTGCTGTATTGACTGGAGACGGTGCGGTATGATCGCAGCGAAACACGAACGTGTCTCAGTCTTCGGGATCGACATCGATCGCGTCACACTCAATTCGGCCGCTGCACGGCTGACGGATTGGGTGGAGAGTGGTGATCGTCATTGTCGTTACGTCGTGACGCCCAATCTGGATCATGTGCTGTTGTACCACGAGAATGCCGCCCTGCGGCAGGCGTATGCGGACGCATCGCTTGTGGTGGCTGACGGCTGGCCTTTGGTGACGGCATCTCGGATGTCTGGAAGAGCATTGCCGGAACGAGTCGCGGGGTCCGACCTGGTCCCGGGTGTATTTTCTGAAATTGAACGTCGCGGAGTGACTCGCACAGTGTTCCTCTTGGGAGCAGCTGCGGGAGTTGCGGATGCGGCTGCGGACGTGATTCATTCTCGGTGGTCAAATGTCAAGGTGGTTGGTACCTACAGTCCGCCGCTCGGGTTTGAGCATGACTCATGTGAGACCTCAAAGATCAACAATCTGATCAACGAGAAATCACCGGACGTGTTGGTTGTGGGATTCGGGGCACCGAAGCAGGAGCTTTGGCTGCAGCGATTTCACAAGCAGTTGGATGTGAAAATCGCCCTAGCTGGTGGTGCCACGATCGATTTTTTTGCAGGCCGCCAGACACGGGCACCGGAATGGATGCGAACGCTGCGGCTGGAGTGGACTCACCGATTACTGACAAATCCGAGAAGGCTGGCCGCAAGGTATGCACGGAACGCTGTTAGCCTTCCGGGATTAATACTTCAGGAACATTTAGACTCCAGGAGAGGGTTCAGGAGCAAATAGTAGAATTGCCGAAGGATACTCGGCAGTTTTGATCCCTCACTCTGTTTGAAATTTGAAACGATGCTCGTTTCTCACGACGGTAATTTTTTTTCAGGTAATTGGTGCAAATCATGGTAAATATTTCTTGGCAAAGCAGAGTGCTGATTGCGATTGTCGCATGTTGCATTGGATCGTCAGCACACGCAGCGGCGATCGTCGCAGGTATTGCTGGCACTGGATCACTCTTGAAACTGAACTACAGCAACTTTCCCGGGTCGAACGGTGAGTTTGGTGTTTTCATCAGCACGAGCACGCCAAACCTAGCATATGCAAATGCAAATCTCGGTGCCTTGGGCAAGGAAGATTTTCGAACTTTTTGCGTGCAGTTGAATGAAGGCATTAGCAACAATCAGGAGGTTCGCGTTGCATCACTCGGAACGGTCACGGCTACCACGGATCCGGACAAAGTGCTAACCAAATCCGCCGCATGGTTGTTTCGTGAGTACAACAACTTACGCAACGTAGTGTCTGCCGTTGCAAGATATAAGGGTAATATCCCCGACGCGGGTGTAACATATAATTACAACTCCTTCGACGCCACGAACAACGACCTCGACCCAAATCTGATGCAGATGGCAATGTGGAGTTTGATGGGCTGGGCGGATACGGACATTGCCGGTGCCGTTGGTGGCATTGGGAATGTCAAGACGACAGTTATCAACAACAAATACATGAAAGCTGTGTCGTTGAATTCAGGTGCGATCAATGATTTAATATATGTTGCCGGAACGCATGTTGGTGGAGTTAGAATCATGAATCTTGTGGCTGGAAATACACAGAGACAGGACATGGTGTGGGTTGATGACTCGATTACTGAATATATTAATGAAGTGCCTGAACCATCGACACTTGCGTTGTTCGGAATTGGCATCCTCGGTGCCGTATGTTACCGCCGTCGTCGTGTGTCTGTGGCGGTTTAGTGGATGATTGGTGTTTGTGAGTAGTCCTGGCAGATGGTGTTTGAAAAATGTTAACGGTTGCCACAATCAGATGCCCATGGAACACCGCTTGCGGTGTGCGCTGGGGATTTGCTGTGGCGTTTGTTTGCCTGAGTAATGTGGCTGTGGCTGGTTTTGTGCCTGCTGGTGTTGCCGCTTCGCATGAACGGCAGTGCGACTCGTCTGCGTGGCTGACGGATCTTCTGAATCAGCCGACGATCCATGCCACCGTGTCGGGTGACATGGGTGGTAGGACAGCCGAATCACCAACACCCACCCATCCCAGCGAACGAGCACTCCAGAAAATTGAGTGCCTTGCCGGCCTGCTTGTGCCAACCGGCGGCTCGACAGGTTCCGGGAATTCCGGGGGACCTCAGACCCTGACGTTCACGCCACTCTTACCCAGTGCTGTCATCCTTGGCGATTCGCAGCTGGTCTCACGATTGGATGCCGGAGAAAATGTTCGATTGCCGCTTAAGTTACCCTATAAACTGTTCCGACCGCCAAAAACTACAACGATTTTGATGTGTCCATTTCAGCAAGTCGCCTATCTTGATTTGATATTAATGGGACACGTGGGATAGGCGTCATTGAACGCGTGATCATGTGCATTGTGCATTCGGTCCATATGGTTAGTTTTTTTTGGAAGATTTCAAATGATTTCACGACAAATTATCAGGCTCGGAGCATTAGCAATCGCTGCCGTAACGGTTTTCTCCGCTGAGTCGTACGCGGCTTTCGTTGTTACGCCCACCGGGTTCACTGGCGACGCAAGTGGAATTTGGAAATATGCATCTGCGTACAGTACGGTGTATAAAAAGAGTGGTAGTGGACCAAGCGCAACTTGGTCTTCGGTGCTTCAATATAATGTCACGAATCCGGGGGCCGATGCGTGGTATGTGGCTGGTAGCGCCACATCCGCAACTGGTAGCTCAGCAAATATTGATAGTACCGTTTTGGCAACATTGACAGGCCTTAGTGCATCGACTTTTCAGTCCGTGTACAAAGCAACACCTGATTGGAGTGACACCAATCCTCCTACGTCATACAGCGAGTCTACCGCTAGCGTCGCGTGGGACAGCTATGCTTCCGATTTTGATATTATAGATCCGGAACAAAGTGGAAAGATCACCTATGACGGACCAGGATCATGGGTGCCTTCGGCGGCCAAGTTCTTGGTGCTGAAGGACGCCAATCTCGGTAGTTTTGTTTTCAATGTTTCGGCGTGGAACGGAACCGAGGTGCTCTCGTGGAACTCTTTTTGGGCTGACATTGCGAATGGGATTGGGTTTAATGGTTCAGTAGGTGGGAAGTTATCCCATGTTGAATTGTTTGGTTCTTTCACCGATGACTCGTTTGAATTTGTCGGTGATGCGGTTCCAGAACCAGCGTCAATCGCAATGTGGTTGACCGTGGCTGTCGGCGGGGCGTTTGTTGCTCGTCGGAAGTCAAAGAAAGCTGTTTGCTAATCCTGTAGATCTGTTTGTGGCAGGTGTTTGGTGCGCTTCGGCGGACCGATCGTGCAACATTTGGATAGATTCACGAAAAGCCCGGCCTCTTCATGAGATGCCGGGCTTTCTTCGTTTCGCGACGCGTGTTGCGTGTTGCCGGTTGGAGGTTGCGGGTCGCGATCTACCCGGAACGGGTTACACAACAAAGCCTGGGGTCGCCGCCCCGCGGCGCACCCCAGGTGGTTGATGCGAGTTGATCCGAACCCCAACGGGGT
>JAYUVA010000184.1:0-10592 GCA_043754375.1 Candidatus Kuenenia sp.
TCGTGCGGCCGGATTCTCACCGATCAAGCTCAACGCCGTGTCGGTGCGCGGCCTGACGGAAGATCAGATCGTGCCATTCGGTCACATGGCCCGCGAGACGGAAACGGTTGTCCGCTTCATTGAATTCATGCCGCTGGATTCCGACGGCCAGTGGCAGCGGGACAAAGTCCTGTTTGCGCATGAGATCATCGCGATTCTGGAATCAGAATTTGGTCCGCTCAGGCCAGTTGTGGCAAAAGCTGATCGCGTGAATGCGAACGATCTGCTGCCGGTCATCGGCACTGCCACATCGCAGGCACCGGCGCAGGATTACGAATTTGCGGACGGTCGTGGTCGGATTGGACTCATTGCGAGCGTGAGCCAGCCGTTTTGTGCGAGTTGCAATCGGTTTCGAGTGACAGCCGACGGCAAGTTGCGCAACTGCCTGTTCAGCCTTGAAGAGACAGACGTCAAGACGACGCTCCGGGCTGGGGGCACTGACGAGGAGATCGCCGTGCTGATGCTCGAATGCATCGCAGCCAAGAACGAAGGCCATGAAATCAATTCCGCAAAGTTTGTGCAGCCGGATCGCCCGATGCACTCCATCGGCGGCTGAAATGACGACTCGATTGCTAAATGCCACCGAGTTTCCACAATACGTCCTGCTGGCAGAGGGACAGGCGTTCGCTGAGCCGTAAGACTCAGAGGAAAGTCCGGGCTCCATAGGACACGATGGTGGGTAACGCCCACCGTCCGCGAGGATCGGGCAAGTGCAACAGAAAGTAAACCGCCGAACGTCGAAGTTGCGCCTCGGAGTTCGCTTCGAGAAGGCTACGACGTGGTAAGGGTGAAACGGTGCGGTAAGAGCGCACCAGCGGTTCGGGTGACCGAGCCGGCTGGGTAAACCCCATTGGGAGCAAGGCCAAGCAGAAGGAACGACAGTCCTCGGACTGCCACGAATCTGTCCGATTCGTCATACCTTCGGGTCGGCTGCTTGAGGTGTCGAGTAATCGGCATCCCAGAGAAATGAACGCCCGCGACAGAACCCGGCTTATCGTCCCTCTGCCGGCATTTTAAAATCACGAATCATTGTTTTTGAATTTTTCGTTTAACGGCGAGCGGTGTTGCGTCAGTTCACCAGCAATTGCGATTTTGGACAGGATCGCCCGCGAAAGGTCGAATCACAGTCGTTGCGGGCCACAAAAAGGCACAAGAGACACAAAGAGTCGCATTTGAAAAGCCACGGTACGGTGTTCGGCCGGAAACAGATGCCGTGCTTTTTTTTGTGAGTTTTGTGATTCTTTGTGGCCAGCTTGCAGTGCGACCTGCATATTTTCTTCTGCCGCTTCGAATTATCGCAGACGAGTCTTTGCTGCGACTTGTTGCTGGTTGGCAATGTCCATGCGGGTGATTTTCCAGTTGCCGTCGCGAGGCTCAACCGTGAAAACGGCGTCGAAGCGATTTTGGCGTTCGTGAATGTGGCCCCAGTGTTCGACAGTCCCTGCAACGGTCCATGTGGAGCTGTATTCAAAGCCTGGCCACAAAACTGTCGTGGACGATCGTGGCATCTGTTTGCCGCTGTCGTAATTGATGGCCTGGATTCTGGCCACGGCACCGCTTTGTTCACGCATCTCCAAACTTTGATGAAGCTGAAGATAAAGTTTCTCAAGCAAGTTGCCATCGACACTGGTAGCCAGTACGTCGTAGACGCGGTCCTCGCTGCCGAAATCCAACGATCGATAAACGCCCTGATGCAGTTTCTGAAAGATCGCCGTCGCCTGTGTTTCACTCAATTCCTTCGGTAGCCGCCATGGGTGATCGATGGCGACGCCCACGGCACGCCATCCCGCAATCGCCAGAATGATTGCCGCTCCACTCGCCAGCAATCGAACCAAAGGCCTCGGAATCCGCAGGCTGAAAAATGCGATTGCGAGGCAGATCAGACTGCCAACGGGAATCGACAGTTCTGGTCGCGGAGCGATGGTTGCCGGAACAGATTTGATCGGTTGCGGCAGGGCATTCGGATCGCATGTCCATTTGAGCACATTGTCGATCGCTTTGTGATGCTTTGAAAATTCGAACCGGTCGATCCGATCCGGATATGAGATCACTACGGACTGAATCTTGTTCATAGTGGAATAGTATTTTTCCCATGTCACCGTTGCGTCACGTACCGCGTCGTCGGGTGTCTGGTATTGCAGAATGATGCCGACGCGACCGCTGGCGAGACTGACTTTCTGCGCTGCCGCCTGTGCGGCAAAATCGCGAAGATCAAGACCGTAAAAGTCGATGCGGGAAAACTCCGGCATCACGCGGGCACCATTGATGGTCACCGGATTCTCTTCGCGCAGCCAATCCTTAATCAGAGTTCGAATAGGCTCTTGCTCATCGATCTCAATAAAAGACGGATCTCGACTCTTCACGGGCAGAATGGTCTTCAGTGTCGCGAGCGGAATCAGGATTTCGTGCCGGATCTCGTTGGGTTCAATGTACACAAACGAATAAACGCTGCTGTAACTGGTGATTCCCAGAGTCGCTTCGCGTTGTTTTGAAAACCACGTTTCCCATTCAGCGTCTGAGGCGTCTTCGGTGATTGCCTGCTCCCAGTCAAAACGCACCGTCGTTGAAGCTCCAGGCAGCAGCGATTCGGTAGAGTTCAAGTCCGTGCCAGATTGATGGACAGTGAGTTTCATTTCACTGGGGATGATGAAGTTTTCATCACTCATATCCTGTTGAATTGTCAAAAATTCAGGCGGCTCAGAAAACGGAAATTCCAATTCGTACGTCGCCGTATGCAGCATCATGTCGGTGCTGAGAATACCGTCGGCCGGAATATCAAACGGCTTGACGTCTGTCACTTCCCCTTTGAACGGTTCCCCTTTAGCGTCACGAAGGGTGACTCGTTCCAGCAGAAACGCCCGATGGTCTGCCAGACCGCGTTTCAGGTCGTCCGGCGAGATGCGATCCTGATCGTTCGGCTCCAGTCCCTGAAACAGAATCAGATCCTCTGCAAACATCTGAATCCGCACAATGGCTTTTGATCGCGTGACGAAGATACTGGCTTCCGTCACGGAAATCGGATGCTTTGCGTTCGGGGCGCACGCGGTCGCTGACTGGCCAACAGACAGAATCAAGCTGCCGATCAGAAGTTTTGAGATGACAACTGAAGAAACACGACAGAACACACGAAAAACCTGTCTAAAAATAACCTGACGTAATAAAGGCGAGTAAGCACACACGCATAAATTCCTTCGTTTATGCCAAATCAATTCTGACCAGGTGCTGATTGTGATCAGTTCACGGCGGAAACGCAAAGTTCACGTATGCCCAAACAATAGTTCCAGCCCAACAATGATGACAAGCAGCATCGCCGTCAGTTTTGGCGCCACACGATCAAGTGCTTTTGCGTGCGGGCCGAAACCGAAGTCGGCCCCTGCCCCGTGCCAGACCCAAAGGCCCGTTGGCATGGTCAGCAGCCCGAATCCCGATAACAACGGTGGCACGCTTCCGAGTCGCAACAACTCTCCGGCATCGCCAATTCCCGCAAATGATCCGCCCCCGATGTATGCTCCATTTACGATCAGGCAGAATCCCGCAAAGAATCGCATCAGGAAGGCGAATCGCCGACACATTATTCGGCAGATCCCCCAGAGAATCAGCGGGACCACACAACCGAGAATCGGACCACCCCAGCAGACGATGAGCGGCTGAGGATTTGGCATGACATCGGTGCGTGAAATGGCAAGTGGATGCAGCACGACGGACGTCACAGTGCCGTTCGTGAGACGTGCGCAAAGAAAATGGCCGCCCTCATGGACGGCCATCATTGAAAGCCAGCAAAGCGGAAACAACGTTGCGATCAGCAGGAACTGATCGGTTCGTCGAATCATGCCCGCGATCCGACTGAATCCGGCTGCAACGCACCCAGCAGCAGTTCGCTCAGAGCTTCAGAGGACATTCCTTCCTGCAGATCCCAGTCGGCATCAGCAAGACTCTTCACGGTGCCGGACTGCAACATGTCGGCAATTTCGGCATTCGATACGTGCAGCACGGGACACGTGTCATCCGGCAACCCGCGAACCACCGAATGGACTCCGGCCCGGGACAAGACGGCAGTCAATTGGCAACCACCCGGTCCGCTTACATCGAGGCCGATCTTCTGCGCGCCGGTGTCGGGCGCATGGGATGATAGCGCAGTCAATTGATCTTCGGCCCAGAATGAGATTGATTCCGTTTCTGGTTTGCGCTTGCCCCAGCGGTCTTCATTTCCGTATTCGATATAACGACTCATCACCGTACGGTCGAAATCCGGACAGACAATATCGCTTGTAAACCTTTTGAGATTTGTCAGATCGAAGACATTGTCGCTCCTTTCGTATGGAGCATACGTTTCGGCGTTTTCCCAGTACATTCTTTCGAACATCCATTGATCTTCGTTTTCATCCCGGCTGGCACCAGGCGGCTCAATCTCACCGTGACCGCAGAACGTAGCGCCGGTTGCATTGAAACAGTCTCCACAGTACTCGATGATCTCACTCGACGTGATGGGATGCTCGGGAGCGATATGGTACGTCAGACCGCGTGCCTCCGGTGTTTCGAACAGCCTGCACATGACGGCAGAAACCCATTCGACCGGGATGATGTTTCGTCGTTCGTCCCCGGTCATCCGCATGCGGATCGGGGTGTGACGTTTTCCATCGGGTCCCACGGGTAGTGTCGGGATCATCAGCGCCATCAGTCGCAGATACAAATAGATTCCGTGATAAGTGTTGGTGTATCCGGTGCGTGAATCTCCCGCAATGACGGCAGGGCGATAAACTGTCACATGGTCGGCAAAGTCGATCGATCGCACGAGCGACTCGGCCATGAACTTGCTTTCTTCATAGTCATTCCGAAACGTCTGGCCGACGTCAAGGCTGTCTTCCATGACGCTGGTGTCCTGATAGCCGGCAACGTATGCCGTGGAGACGTAATGGATGTCGTGGATTTCCAGATCACGACACAAATCGATCATGTTCTGCGTGCCGTTCAGATTTGTCCGCCATGGCTCACCGGCGCGATCTTTGCCATAGAATTCCAGAATCGCGGCACTGTGAATGATGGCGTCGCAATGTTCCTTGACCCAGGCAGTGTCGTCGGCAGACAGTCCGAAACCGGATTCGGTGATGTCTCCGGACAGCACGATCGGTCGGGGCAGCTGCCGCCCCAGTTCGCGTTCCCAGTGCTGCAGGATTTCTTCCATACGCTCGCGAGGAGATTGGCGACGCGAGGGCCTGACGACGACAGCCAGTTCACGACCACTCAAAAGCAGATCCCGAACCAGATACCGTCCCACCAATCCTGTGGCACCAGTCAGCAACGTATACATCGTCTCTCCTGGAAAAATCCAAATTTGCAGTCCATAAATCCGATGCGTCCTGGGCGTGTGATTCCCAACAAGACGCAAGTCGTTCAAATCACTGCATATTCAACCATGAAAAGGTCTGACTCAGAAGTGAATTGTGGTCAACACGCCGCATTCAACCTGAATCCGCAAAACGGACAGCCTTCAAATGCTCAAATGAGCCCATTTTTCGCAAGCCCGGCAGTTTACCTTCAAGTCAAGGTCAACCCAATCGTCGTTTATGGATTTGTATCTTTGTTCTCGAAGAAAAACCGATAATCGAGCATCGCATCTGGATCAGGATTACGCTCGCAAGGTGTTGGAATCATACGGTTTACGGAAAATCTGAATGGCCGCGAATGCTGGGCTTCGGCATGAATTGCCGAAAAGCGATGCGTGGATTTTCGGACTGACTGCGGGCGGCAGTTGAGTCTCAACTTGAAAATTCTCGTTGGTTTTCCAATGCACGTTCCGAATCGAGGACCAGCCCTCGGCACGGGAATCTTCAAATCGGTTTCGGTAGATCCTGGGCAATCCGCAGGAGCCTGCGATCCGCCATGCCTCGCTCGCGGACTGCCGAATCGTTCGCCTTGCTGAAGAATTCTTTGGGAATCACAGGGTATCGGGTGCATACTCACGCATGTGACTCATGCACGGACTCGACACTCATTCCATTCAGGCATCAGGACTTTATGCCATCCTTCTCCGGTGTGATTCCGCCTGTCGTCTCCCCGATGTCTGCACCTGATCAAATTGATGGACGTGCGGTTGGCCGAATTGTCGAACACTTGATTTCCGGCGGAGTGTCGGGTCTATTTGTCCTCGGAACGACCGGTGAAGGGCCCTCGTTGACGTACCAGATGCGTCATGAAATGGTGGAGCGCACCTGCGGAGCTGCGGCAGGACGAGTCCCTGTGTTTGTAGGTGTCACTGATACCTGTCTTGCCGAATCCATCGCTCTGGCTGAACACGCAGCACGTTGTCATGCGGCAGCGATTGTGGCTGCGGCTCCGTTCTACTTCGATGTTCCCCAGTTGGCGTTGGAGTCATGGTTTGACAGACTTGCCTCAGCATCGCCGTTGCCCCTGATGCTCTACAATATGCCGTCCTGTGTCGGCGTCGTGCTTGAACCTGCGATGGTAGATTCATTGTCGCATCATCCGAATATCATCGGAATCAAGGACAGCGGCGGCAATATGGCATACTTTGAGAGTCTTTGCGGGCGGCATCGTCATCGCAGCGATTTTGTGGTTTTCATGGGCCCGGAAGAACGCCTGGCGGAAGCTGTGGCCTTGGGTGCCGCAGGCGGAGTTTGCGGCGGAGCGAACTTATTGCCGCATGCGTACACGTCACTTTACAAAGCCGCAAAACGTGGCGATCATGTCGCGATTGAGGAAGGGGAATTGCTGATTCGCCAAGTCTTTGAATCTGTGTATAATGACGGCGAAGGTCGGCTGAAACTGATCCCAGGGCTGAAACTGGCGATGCACGAACTTGGCTTATGTGATCCTCTTGTCGCACCGCCATTGTCGCTTGTCACCGCGCACCATGCATCAAGAATCCGCTCAGCCCTGCCTCGACTTGTTGAAAGATCTCAGCTTTGAATCTCTTTTCTGTCAGGGTTTGTGTGTGATGTGTCGCTTAAGCATTTTCGCGGCACAGGCATTGCTGTGCTGCCTCGCCTGGAATTCGTCGGCTGTCTATGGCCAGCGTCCAAAGTCCAATTTCGACTTGAAAGATCCGCGCGTCGGCACGCAAGTGATTATCACACACGAAAAGGCGCAATTGCGGACACCTGTAGCAACGGTTTGGGAGAGTTACGTCGGGGAAGTCTTCACGGTCTCGCTGACAAATGGCGAATGGCTGTGGATTGCCGAGAAAGGTGGTTGGCTTCGGGAGAAAGAAGCAATCCCGTTCGATACCGCCATTGCCGTGTTGACGCAGCGTGTCGATCAACAGAAGAACGCGGAAAATTATCACTTACGAGGCGTCGCGTATCTCGCGCACCAACAGTACGAGAAGGCTGCTGCGGATTTTACTGAAAGCCTGCGACAGGAACCTCGAAATGCCGGGGCTCTGAACAACCGGGGACAGGTCAGTTACCTTAAGGGCAATTTCAAGGCCGCCATTCAGGATTTCACCAGTGCGATTGCGATTGAAAAGAAAAATCCTCTGGTGTTGAACAATCGAGCGTTGGCCTACATCGCACTTGAAGATCAGGACAATGCAATGCAGGACCTCCAGGCTGCATTGAATCTGGTGCCGCAATATTCCGAGGCACTGAATAATCGCGGCGTTGTGCATCATCAACTGAAAAAGCTCGACGAGGCCATTGCGGATTTTACGGAGGCTCTGAAGACGTATCCGCAATTCATTGATGCTCTGGAAAACCGGGCGTTTGCCTATGTCGAGAAGAACGAACATGGAAAAGCCATAGCCGACCTGGAGTCCGCCATGCGGTTCCGCCCGAATTCCTACGAAGCGGTCAACGATCTGGCATGGTTGCTGGCGACGGCACCGGACGACTCGGTCCGTGACAAAGCACGTGCATTGACGCTGGCAAAACAGGCGTGCGCCATCACGGAATACAAGCAATGGAACACACTTGATACACTCGCTGTCGCCTTCGCCGAAAATGGCCAGTTCGCCGAAGCGAAAGAATGGCTCGGAACCGCGCTGACGCTGGCCCCGGAAGATGAAAAAGTTCGCCTTCAAGGTCATCTGGACCTGGTGCTGGCCGAGAAAACTGTGCGGGATTAGAATTATGCCGGAATCGCTGTCTTCGTCGATTCTCAAATGTTCCGCTGCAGAGCTGCGGGCATTTTTGGGACGCACCGCAAACCTGCCACACATCAGTGATCCTGATCTGGAACTGGAAATTCTGTCGGCGCCCGAAATTGTAACGCTTGGGAAACGGATCGAGTTCCGGATTACGGCATACGGATTCAAGCAACGTGCGACTCACGAATACGTGACAGTGGAAGAGCTGCAGATTACTGAGGACCAGGTGGAAGGGCCGTTGCGAGCATGGAAGCACGCGCAGCAGATTGAAATCATCGGTGCCAGCCAGTGCCGGCTGATCGATCGAGTCGAATTCGAACCGCCTGGCGGTATGCTGGGCTATCTGTTGACCGGAGACAAAGTCCTGGCTGCGATTCAGGATGGCATGCAGATTCGGTACGAAGCGCTGAATGATATCATCCGCAGCGGAAATCTGGCATGACCAGATTGCCGCTGCCACGACCGCAGGCTGCGAGGCAGCGTGAGGCTCAACCACCAACAGTCGCCATCGCTCTGTTTGTGGGTTTTGTCCTGACCGCAGCTTTTACTGGATTAGCGGCAGTTGTGATCCCGGGTGTCCTGCTCATGGTGCTGGCTGGTTTTGGATTGCTCCTGTTCTTCGTGCTCCAGTACTTTATGTGGGCAAAGTGGCTGTATCCCATCGTGATGAAGATGGAAGCAGATTCGTCGCCTGACGATTCACCCCTTCCGAACAGGACGCCAGCAGGAAAGTCTGAGTCTGATCCATGATTGTACCACCATCGTTTCTGTTTCAGTATCAATTGTCTGTGCTGCGGATGGATGACCTGCCGCGGAAGAAAGGTCGGCCGTTGCAACTACCGGAAACCGCGACACTATTTGTACCAGCCACGCTGAATGAAGGGTCAGCGGGATTTGATGTCAGGTTGGCATGGAATCCCAATGGTCTGGCAATGGAATTGGCTGTGCATGGCAAGAAACAGGAAATTTCCGGGCGGCAACATGACCTGAAGCATTCCGACTATGTTTCAGTCTTCATTGATACGCGACATACTGCAAACGTCCATCGCGCGACACAATTTTGTACGGCGTTGCGAATTTTTCCCTCAGACGAAGAGTTCAATGACCAGCCGACCGTGCAGTTTGTTGACATCGCTCAACAGCGTGACATCGCTCAACAGCATGGCACGCGCCGCGAGCAGGATGCAAAAAAAATGGTGATTGCGGCTGGAAAGTACAGCGATGGCTATCGACTGGAGGTTTGGATACCAGCCGCGCAGATGCCGGGTTTCGCAGAGACGCCTGAGATCGGCCACCTGGGATTTTATGTCGTCGTGCAAGACACAGAACTTGGCGAGTTGCCGCTGAGTATCGGTGATGATTTTCCGATTGCGCACGACCCTTCAACCTGGCTGCAGCTGAATCTCTGACACAAAAATCCAGGACTTCGTCATCGACGAATTGAGTACCCTGCTCTCACAATACGCCGCCGAATGCCGCAAGATCGCTGAAGATCAGTGTTGCATCAGGATCCTGCGAGTTGGCTTTTGCTACCGTTTGGGTTTCCAGAGTCAGGTTCGTCTGTTCTTCGGCCTGCCCCTGATCCTGATCCGGATTTTTTTCCCACCAGGCTTCGGCAGTGCGCCACGTCCAGTCATTGGCGCAGACACAGTCATCCAGAGCTTCCTGGAGTTCACGAGGCGTCTGAAACCTTTCTGCCGCATGCTTGCTCAAACACCTTGCAATGATGATTGACAGGTCCGGCGGTACATCGACTCCGAAATCTTCCAGTCGTGGAGGCTGCATTGTCGCGTGAGCAAGGACCAGCATGACAGGACTCTCATTTTCGAAAGGAGCGCGACCGGAAAGCAGGTAAAAGCCGACGGCTGCCAGCGAATAGATATCTCCTCGGCAATCAGGCTTTTGACCACGCGCCTGCTCCGGACACATGAATCGAGGTGATCCCTGCAATTCCCCGCTGACACAGCAGATCGTATCCGGGCCGAAGCGAGCCGGACGGACCAGACCAAAATCCAGGAGTTTGGCGACGTCGTAGGCATGCCCACGCTCTGCCAGAAAGATATTGCTGGGCTTCACATCGCGATGCACAAGTCCACAGCAATGAGCCTCATGCAGCGCGCCGCACAACTGACGCAGTATGTAGACCACCCGCGCTGGTGATTGCGGCCCGAATTGATCCACCAACTGACGAAGATTTAGTCCCTTCAGATACTCCATCGCGTAGTAGAACGTACCATTCGGTGTGCGTCCGTAGTCATACACCTGCACTGTATTCGAGTGCGTCAACTGTGCTGTGGCTTTGACTTCACGTTCAAAGCGGGCCAGCATCCGACGATCGGATGCCCTGTCGCGACGAATCAGCTTGATCGCGCACATTCGTTTCAACAACCGGTGTTCAGCCAGGTAGACATCCCCCATGCCGCCTGAGCCGATGAGTTTGTGGAGCGTG
>JAYUVA010000185.1:0-2966 GCA_043754375.1 Candidatus Kuenenia sp.
GGCGACGAACTCGTTTTCCGACTCGTCGATGAATGGTTCATCAACATGGACTGGCGGGATGAAATCAAAGACGTCACGCGGCAGATCAAGTGGCTGCCGGACAGCATTGACGGACAGGAACGGGAGATCGAATGGTTGTCCAACATGAGCGACTGGATGATCAGCAAGAAGCGATTCTGGGGGCTCGCCCTGCCCATCTGGGTGAACGAAGAAGATCCGTCGGACTTCGAAGTGATGGGCTCACTTGCCGAACTCAAGGAACGATCGATCGAAGGCTGGGGCGATTTCGAAGGCAACACGCCGCACCGTCCGTGGATCGACGGAGTCATCATCGAAAGCCAGACGCCGGGCAAAGAAGGTCAGCGGATGCGCCGCGTCCCTGATGTCGGCAACCCGTGGCTCGACGCCGGCATCGTGCCTTTCAGCACCATGGGCTACAACACCAACCGGGAAGAATGGCAGAAGTGGTATCCGGCCGATCTGGTCACCGAATGCTTCCCCGGCCAGTTTCGCAACTGGTTTTATTCGATGCTCTCGCTTTCAACCATGATGCGTTACGACGAAGCGGACAACGCCGAGGACAAGAAACCGTTCCGCACGCTGCTTGGTCATCGCCTTGTGCAAAACGAACAAGGCAAGCCGATGCACAAATCCGACGGCACGGCCATCTGGTTCGAAGAAGCGGCTGAACAGCTCGGCGTCGACACCATGCGCTGGATGTATCTGGCTCACAACCCCGCGATGGATCTTCGCTTCGGGACGCGCCACCACGACAAACCCGTCACGCTGCAAACGCCGGACGGGCCGATCGAAAAAACGCTCGAAGGTGTAACAACTTGCATGGTCACGAGCGGACCGGCTGATGAAACTCGACGGCAGATCCTGATTCCGTTGTGGAACTGCTACAAGTTCTTCGTGGACTACGCGATTGCGGACGGTTTCGGGCCGAGTGATGCGCTGCGTCGGCGAGTTGCCCAAAGTAGCCATCTCGCTCCGCGAGATGAGCCTTCAGGGGCCAACTCGGTTATGGAAAGCAGGTCCAATTCGAATGCGGCTTCGACAAAGGCTCATCACGCGGAGCGTGATGGCTACATTGCTGTCGCGGACCGCCAGGAAATCGATCGCTGGATTCTTTCCAATCTGCAGTCGCTGATCGAAGTCGCTCATCGGGAGATGACACAGTACAACGCACCCGGCTTCTGTGCTGCCGCAGCCGGTTTCATCGACGACCTCAGCAACTGGTACATCCGCCGCAATCGTCGTCGTTTCTGGCGATCGAAAGACGCCACCGACACCGACAAGAACGCCGCGTACGAAACGCTGTACGAGGTACTCGTGACGCTGTGCCGACTGCTGGCTCCGTGCATTCCGTTTTTGACAGAGCGCATGTATCAGAACCTCGTCCTTGGGCTAGAGTGTTCAGTTGAAAGTGTTCAGTGTTCAGAGAATCGCAGTGACGGTGCTCTTACTGAACACCGAACACTGAACACTGAACACTCGCTTCCGCCTTCCGTTCACCTCTGCGACTATCCCACCGCCGACACGTCGCTGCTCGACACTGGTCTCAACCTGAGCATGTCGGCCGCTCAGAAAGTTGTTCGACTGGCGCACAAACTGCGGGAAGAATCCAACCTGCGAGTCAGGCAACCGCTGGCGGAACTTCGCTTTGCCTCGTCCCATGTCGGCACTGCCGAAGCCATTGAACGGCTCGGCGACGTGATCGGCGAAGAACTCAACATCCACCGCGTCGTACGTCAGGATAACCTTGATGCACTCGTCAGCTACGCCTACAAACCGAACCTGAAAACGCTCGGTCCAAAATACGGCAAGCTGCTGAATGCCCTGCGCACGAAACTTCCTGAACTGGGCGATGCCGTACTGTCGCCACTTCGACGAGGCGAAAACCTCACGGTTGAAATCGAAGGCAGCAGCATCGATCTCACACCGGAAGACGTGCTCATCAGCACCGCCCAGGCCGCTGAATGGGTCTGTGCTGACGACTCCGGCATTCAGGTCGCCATCAGCACGGTCCTCACCCCGGAACTCATTCGCGAAGGTATGTCCCGCGACTTCGTCCGCCAGGTCCAACAACTTCGTAAAGACGCTAACCTCAACATCCAGGACCGCATTCGGGTTCAGTACCACTCGGCTGATTACAGCGTTCAGGCCATGGTCGCCGAATGGGGCGATTATATCCGTGGCGAAACCCTGGCGGACAACATTGAGTTCAAAACTTCGCCAGGAGTTGACGTTAAGTCGGTGATGGTCGGCGATTCGCCGGTTCAGATCTGGATCGTAAACCGAATGTGAGATCGGAGACTTGTGATGATCGTCATTGCTGAACTGATTGCACTTGTGACGGCGTTGAGGAACGCAAACTTGCCGTTCGCCGTCTGTGGCGGGCTGGCCATGGCAATTCACGGACATCCCAGAGCCACGCAGGACATTGATATCCTGATTCGGGAGGAACGACTCCAGGAGGTTCTGGCGGTTGCGAAGTCGGCCGGCTTCTGGATTCCGAGTGGTCGAATGCCGTTCAAAGCGAAGACTCCTATGGCGATGGAGATCTATCGCGTTTCCAAAGCCGTGGGCGACAAGTTGATTCCGCTGGATCTGATGTTGGTTTCTCCCGTTCTCGAAGAAATCTGGAACGGACGAATTAGCGGGCAGATCGGTGACGTTGAATGTACCGTCGTCTCGGCAGAAGGTCTGATTCGAATGAAGGAACTTGCTGCCCGAACGCGCGATCTCGCAGACATCGAAACTTTGCGACGGGGACAAGTTGAATGAACAGTTTTACCAGCTCGACACCAACTCCCGGACAACCCGTCGATATGTCCGGCGAAGCCGTTTTGCGCCGACTGCAAATGGTTGGTGAGCTGAACGAACTCTGCTGGTTTCTCGGCAGTTCAGATCTGGCAAAGAAAGCTGCCACGCAGGCGGGGCGTGTCTGGCGGGAACCGTGG
>JAYUVA010000186.1:0-7054 GCA_043754375.1 Candidatus Kuenenia sp.
CCGCTCACTTTGACCTTGATGCAGACGTTCCGATCGTCCGTATCAATGCTGAGAACGAAAAAGCTCGCCGAGGCGATGTGATTCCACTGCCGACCGGACTCGTTGACATGCTCCGTCCATGGTTTCAGGGCATGCTCAAGAAGGCTTTATTGTGGCCCGGAAAATGGGCTTCACAGAAGAGGGCAGGGAAGACCATGCAGCTGGACTTGGAAAATGCCAGAGCACAGTGGATCAAGGACGCACCAACTGAGGCTGAAAAGCTGGAAAGAGGGGAGTCTCACGTTCTCGAATTCAGAACAGAAGTTGGGCAGGCCGACTTCCACGCCCTGCGGCACACCTATTTGTCCCGGCTTGGCCGGTCTGGCGTCTCTGCCAAAGCGATGCAGAAGCTGGCTCGACATTCGACCGTTGAGCTGACAATTGGTCGCTACACGCACGCCAACATCAACGACCTTGGAAACGCCGTGCAGCAGATGACACCTCTGCCGCTGGCCGGTAGCACCGGTCATTTGGCGCAACCAAATGGGTCATCTCAGCAAAGTTTGGTTGCACTAATGGTTGCCGGTTTTTCTGACAGCAATAGCAAATCAGTGAGGACGGCTGATGACAGACCACCCACGGATGAACCGGTTAAGCCCGAAAACACCGACAGCCGCAACCCCTGTCAACGTAAGACGTTAGACAAGGATTGCGGCTGTCTGAGTGCGCTTGATAAAGCGGAGAGACAGGGATTCGAACCCTGGGTACCCTTGCGGGTACTCCGGTTTTCAAGACCGGAGTGCGGTTTCTGCAACTCGGATCAGCCCATGGAGTTACGTCACGATGATTCTGTTGGTTGCACTAATGGTTGCCGGTCGCTGATTCCGCTGGATTTACAGCGTGTCATGCTTTGTTGGGATCGACTTCCACAGACATTCAAAGACACCATCACTCAACTGTGTAACGTTATCGATACTGACTCGAAGCGGAAAGCCTGAAAGCGTCACAGGTGTCGTTTTATCTGCTGCTTGCAGTCACTCACGTCGATCTGCGGATGGTCGGTGAAGTCAGAACCAAGGGCATTCGCCACTTGGTACTGACTTGACCTCTGCTGTTATGGGTGAGCGTGCCTGAGCGGGAATTCTCGGTATTCGCTCGATAACCGCTCCGGCAAGCTTCGGTTGTATTGAGCTTCCAAGCCGCAGTCGATAGACCATTCTGAACAGTCGACTGTGTGTCCTCGGTAAAACCGATCTGTCGCGACTGACGACCGCCGATGCCAAACCTCACTTTTGCCACTTCGGCCTCGAAGTAAAGTACATATGACTGCGAAAGCTCGCAATTCAACTACTTCGGGGCTTGTTTTGATATGAAAGTCTCCACAGACAACTCAATATGCAATTCGTTGTGTCGCTGGAATAGACGGATGTGGAAATCGCTCGATGTACCATCCGTGCTTTTGTTTTGCACTGCATTGTGTCAACATTGACAATTAAGGAAGCGGTTCACACTTCAATCTCTCGATTTCGAAATCAATTGATATGACGACACACTGCATTGACTTCAGCGCGTCGCATTTTGAGCCGAATTCGGATCGTAGCGCCACTCGCGAATCTGATGAAGCAAAAGGGCTATCAATTGTCTGCTGACGACGAAAACCTGTTTCCCATTTGGTTTCAAGAGTTGGAATGCTCGATTGAAACTGTCCGAGTGCTTAAGGAAAGAAAGGAGGCACGGGAATCGGTTCTTCAATCTCTGGTCAATGTCGCTGCGGACCACGTCATTGGATTGAAGGCAATTGAAAGTCTGGGTGGCTTTCCAAAATCCACACACATCCTGAAGCATAGATTGCCAGCTGGAAAAATTGCCCGTTCTGGAATGTTGGGTGAGATTCTTGCAACGGAGTTTGTGGAAAGAGAAACGGAGTACTTTGTCCCCGTCCGTCGCCTTCGGTACAGAGACACGAGGGAACTCGCTATGCGAGGGGACGATGTTCTCGGTTTTCGACTGCACAAGAGGCGCATACTCGTCATTAAAGTTGAAGCGAAAAGCAGAGCAAAGCTCGATAGTGCGACGATCGGCGAGGCGCGAACCGGACTGGCAAATCACAAGGGGCACCCGAATCCGGAGACTCTCGCTTTCCTCGAATGCACGCTTCGCATGCATGACCGCGATACAGATGCCGAACCGATCACGGCTTTACAAACGCAATCGACTAGAGCCTCAGACATTTGCCATCTAATCTTCACCTTGTCTGGAAACAATCCGACCAACTTCCTTGAAGCCAACTCTGACCCTATTCATGAGGGAATCGAGCTTCGACTCTGCGGGTGTCACATAACCAAGCACGCAGATTTTGTGAAGGATCTATTCGACGCATGTTTGGCTAAAGGTGAGGACATTGGAGACTCCTGAAGAGTTAACGCAGAAACTCCGTGAATTGTGCGCGCCCAATGCTCGTGAACAGCTAATCTCAAGGGGGTTAGCTCGCGGCATGATCTGGGAAAAAGGCACCCTACCCGAGGGAAGTCCGGCCTTTTCCACATTGCTGACAAATGACCTTCTTAGCCATGGCTACTTGCTGCTGGGTTGCGCAATCCGACTCAAAACTCTTGGCTTATCCGAGGTGATCCCCGACAGCTCCGTGCTTGACACTGCCTTTAGGAATGCTGCTGAGTCAATAGAAGCTGCTGTCCGTCGTGGCGAACCTCTCAATGACCGTGGATTCCATCTAACAGTCGCTGCTGCTGCATTCCATTTGGGGCACTATGCGGCGCGTGCGTTTTCGTTGATAGCGGAAACGACGACCACGCTGAATCTTGTCCATGTGGAACTCCTTTTGGTCGCCTTGATGCAGCGCCGTCTGGACCAACTTCAATCACTGTGTCTGCAGTGGCTTGCCGACGAGCGAAACACTGACGATGGCATCGCCAGGTTGCTCGAACTCCCCGAATCAACGTTCGATGCTTCGGCGGCGGCGTATACCGCTATTAGTCGAGTGTTTCATGGCGCGATGTCAGTTTTCGAATTTGCACTGCGAAGTGGGAAATCTGACTACGTGGTACAGGCAAACAAAATGCTTGACCGTTGCATTGCAGCGGCTGACCAATTGAAGCACGTCCCGCTTTGGTGGATAACCGTACTTGCTCGTCACTTAATTGATGACCTCTGGGAACGAAGCCTCTATCAAACTCTGCCAATCACCCCCGAGAATGGGGACCGCTGGCCGGAATTGAGGCAAAACTTCATTGAATTGCTTTGCAGCAGGGACGTTGCTGAAATCGATCTCTGGCCCTCCCAACTTGAGGCGGCACAACGGGTAATTGACGAGACTGACAGTCTCGTGGTGGCCTTGCCAACGAGTAGCGGGAAGACCCGAATTGCGGAACTTTGCATTCTGAAGTGCCTTGCCGGTGCAAGAAGAGTCTTATATGTCACTCCGTTGCGGGCGCTTTCCGCACAAGTAGAAATCACACTGAGTCGAACATTTAAACCCTTGGGCTTCTCGGTATCAAGCGTGTACGGAGCCAGTGGTATCGCAGCAAGCGATGTTGATACGATGAAGTCAACCAGTATTGTCGTTGCAACTCCCGAGAAGCTCGACTTTGCTATACGCCAAGACCCCAGTGTCATTGACGACGTCGGTTTGATTGTACTTGACGAGGGTCACATGATCGGACTGAGTGAGCGTGAGATTCGCTACGAAGTACTTGTTCAAAGACTCCTGCGAAGACCAGATTCGAATGCACGTCGCATAGTTTGCTTATCTGCTATCTTTACCGAAGGGGAACCATTCGACGCATTCACCAAATGGATTCGCTCTGATAAAGATGGCAACGCGATCCGTTCCGACTGGAGACCGACACGGCAGCGCCCCGCCACACTGGAATGGCGAGGTTCCGCTGGACGCCTCGAATATCGGGTGCTGGGGGAGACTGTATTCGTACCTCGGTTTATCGAAGAGCGTGAAGCGACTGGGCGAAGGCAGAATGCGTTTCCTCAAAACCGCCATGAATTGATTGCCGCACTTGTTCAGAGATTTCATTATGACGGCCACTCCGTCTTGGTGTATTGCCCGATTCGCAAGTCTGTTGAGCCCACAGCCGAATCAATCCTAAAACTTGTGGCACAAGGTTACCTTCCATCGTTTCTGTCGTCTGACGCGACTGAAAAGATTGCAACTGCCATCCGGATTGGAGAAGAATGGCTTGGTTCTGGTCATGTCGCGATCCGAGCCTTACGGCTGGGGATCGGTGTTCACCACGGCCAGTTGCCACGCCCGTTCCTTGCGGAAATTGAAAGCCTGCTGCGCCGACGAGTGCTCTCTGTGGCGATTTCGTCGCCTACGCTTGCACAAGGCGTCGATCTGTCATTTGGTGTCCTGATTTTTACTTCACTGTGGCGAAATCAGGAACTTCTCAAGCCAAAAGAGTTTGCCAATGTGATTGGGCGTGTCGGTCGCGCCTTTGTCGACTTGGATGGCATTTTCATACTACCGGTATACGAATCTAACGCGGCAAAAAGGTCGCAAAGGCTGAGGGAGTTTCACAAACTTGTAATAGATGCACGCGGACGCGAGTTGGAAAGTGGCTTATACTTACTGATCTTTGTTTGCTTGTGGAGGCTCAAACAGACGCTCCATTTGGAAGGAAATGAACTCGAAGACTATGTCCTGAATCAGCAAAGTGCGATTGACGATCTGGCGTCGGGTGACGACGAAGACTCCAAGCAGATGGAGCTCATTCTTGCAGAGCTAGATGCTGGCATTTTCGCCCTTGTCGAGAACCTTGAGTGCGACGCGTCCGAAGTCGCGACCAAACTGGACGAGGCCTTGCAAAACTCTTTGTGGAGACGACGGCTAGCGGTGCGGGGCCTTGAGGAACAACAGAACCAAGTTACGATGCTCCATGGCAGGGCACGACACATTTGGAAGCGAACGACAACTCGACAGCGGAAGGGATTCTTCGCCGCCAGCATAGGTACCGAGTCGGGATTGCAGCTCGTCGAGCAACGGAAAGAACTACAACGATTCCTTGAGTTGGCCACAGAAGGCATCATATCAGGTCAAACAGACCAACTTGTTCAAAATTGTTGCAGCCTTGCTGAACGATTATTTGAAATCCATCCGTTCCAACCAGACATGCCAAACGATTGGGACGAAGAAGCCTGGAAAGCCATCCTCGAAGCATGGATCAGTGGTGTCACGCTGTACCGTGCCACCGATGCGACCGGAATCGCTTTCGTTCAGGACGCACTTGTCTTTCGGCTGGTATGGGCAATAGAGGCGGTGAGAGTCGTGTTGTCGGAACTCGATGAGAATCCAGATGGCGACAACAGTAACGACGACCGTACATTCGTTGCACTTTGCATGACTTATGGTGTGCCTACAGTCTCTGCGGCACGTTTACTTGAACGTGGAATGGAGTCGCGGCTTCTTGCCGTAAAGCTGACAAAGGAGCTCGCTCTTAACTTCACGAGTCAAGACGAATTATCATTTTGGTTGATTCAACTGGGGGACGATGCCCCCATCCATTTCTCTGAAACGGAGCGAGCAGTTTGGCAGAGATTTATTCGAGGAAACGACCACTCATTTCAGAGCTGGGAACGTCAAACTCAGACCTGTGCATTTCGTTTGCGTGATGGAATCGAAGTAACGGCCGGTGCTGATGTTCGACTTCTATCGAATGAAACCGGTATCGCTGACATTTACACTCCTGATTTTCGCTGGCTAGGAACGACCGCAACAAAGTTACCGCCAAACCGCACTCTTATCGGTGTGACCCAAAGTTCGTCCATTCTCAGCATCAACAATTTCGGTCCGCTAGAACTTCCAGAATGGCTCAAGGACCTTCTTGCCACGAGGTAGGCCATTATATGATTCGCGGGAGATGTCAGCTACTTCATACACGACATTCAGTGAGTATCTGACATGCTGCTCTGTGACCTCGTCACTTCGGTGCTCCGGGCGATTCAGAACCAACAGGATTTCTCCAGTTGGTACTGATTCGTCCTGCGCCTGTTCTTTGAGCATGGCCGGTCGGTAATTCGCTGTTCGCTCAATCACCGTCCGGACATGCTTTTTCTTCGGTTACTCGCAACATTGAAGACACGCGTTGTGATCGCCTGCGGCGGTTGTTCACGTTTGACGCGCTTCGGTAAAGTCAGAACCAATGGCATTCGCCACTTGGTACTGACTTGACCTCCACTGCTTTGGGTGCGCGTGCTGGTGCGGTAATTCTCGCTATTCGCTCGATAACCGCTCCAGCACGCGAAGACAGGCGTGTCCTCACCGCCACTCTGTAACCTCGTCACTTCGGTGCTCCGGGCGATTCAGAACCAATAGGATTTCTCCAGTTGGTACTGACTCGCCCTGCGACTGCTTTTTGAGCATGACCGCTCAGTAATTCGCTATTCGCTCAATCACCGACCGGACATGCTTTTTCTCCGGTTACTCGCAACACTGAAGACACGCATTGTGATCGCCTGCGGCGGTTGTTCAAGTTTGACGCGCTTCGGTAAAGTCAGAACCAAGGGCATTCGCCACTTGGTACTGACTTGACCTCCACTGCTATCGGTGCGCGTGCCTGCGCGGTAATTCTCGCTATTCGCTCGATAACCGCTCCAGCACGCGAAGACAGGCGTGTCCTCACTGCTGCTCTGTAACTTCGTCGCTTCGGTGCTCCGGGCGATTCAGAACCAACAGGACTTCTCCAGTTGGTTCTGACTCGCCCTGCGCCTCTTTCATTGATCATTGCTGGTCGGTAATTGGCTATTCGCTCAATAACCGAACAGCCATGCTCTTTCTCCGGGTACTCGCAGCAGTGAAGACACGAGCTGCAATGGAGCGCATTGCGTTCGCCTGCGGCGGTTCTTCGCGCGTTTGAGGGGTTCCACCCCCAGGTCCGTCAAGGATCGGGGCCGCGCGAATGCTCCGGCTGCCTCCCCATTCTTCCGCAGCTAATCGCTTTGTGCAGAACGGGTGCCCCTCCATCGCATTCGTCCTTGACTGACCTTCCCCCGAGATTCTGGGCCTTTGCCCCGCTCCGGCCAAAAGCATGAGCTTTTGTGCTCGCGG
>JAYUVA010000187.1:0-3162 GCA_043754375.1 Candidatus Kuenenia sp.
CTCCAAGCCCGTCCAGACGGAGAGATTCTCCGACAGGCAGCGGCGAGGTTATTGAAAACGCTGGTTCCAGGAGTCTGTCCCGATACTCCAGGACCGTGAGCCACAGTGCGCTAGCCGCGGGTAATTGATCTTCAAAAAAAAAGGCGGCTAGCGGTCTGTTGATTTAATACCAACCCGACGCGCGAGCGACGCGAAGACGGCTGAATTCCTCGCTGGCGCTTCGGGTTGGTATGATCATGAGCCCCAAAAATCACTAAATCAACAGATCGCTGACCGAAGGTAATTGATCTGCAAAAACCGGCGGCTAGCGCCTTGCCGCTCACAAAACCAGCAGTAATCAGACAGACTCCTACGCATCCTGCTGCAGTCCATTTTCTGCGGAATACCCACCACTGCTCATTTCGTGATACAGTGAGACGCGATCGCTTTTGCCGCAGGCACCGCAATGCCAGTACAGCACTTCGGGTTCGTCACTTCGCCAGCAAAGCCAAACTCTTTCGCCATCCATGTCAGCTGGAAAATCCACGGTACCCGACTGTGCGTCAGTGAGCGTCCCGCCGATCTGATGCAGTTCCTGAGCAAACTCATCCAGTCGCTGTTCGTCGTGTGGCAATTCAGATTCCATCTGCAGCACTTCCTGCTCGTAAACTGAATCGTCACCGCCCGACGCCGGGTGGCGCTCCCGCAAAGAACTCAAACGCTGTTTCCGCACCGCTACATCCCGATGCAGTTCCATGATGTCACGCACAATGGTGCGTACCAGTGGTAGTCGCTGATTGACAGCTTCGATCGTCAGTACTGTTTCTTCAGCGACCATGTTCTGCATCCGTTTACTTAAGAGTTTGATTCAATCAGCGATCAGAATTCCGACCGCTGGCAAGATTCACGGAACCAACCATCCTGTCGGTTACTCATCACAATTTGAACGCACTCCGGGAAAAGCCCTTACTTTTCTGCGCCAGCAAATTCAAACGGGCTCGGTTCACCCTTGACCCAAACTGCCTGATGCAAAACCTTTGATTCTGAAACCACAGTCGGATTCAATGACGCCCTGCCCCATGCAATTTCTAACGGAAGCCTGGCGTAATCGACAATACACCCATCACGGCTGTAACAGCTCAAATCGTGTACAGAACCCATGAAAATACAATCAACCGGGCACGGATCCACACACAATGCACAGAACATGCACTTCGTGTAGTCGATCGTAAAGCCGTTGATGCGAAAGCCTTTACCGACGGGACTTTTTTCTTTGTCGATATAGATACAGTCAACCGGACAGGCCGCCGCGCACTTGTCACAGCCGATGCAGGTCGTGAGGTCAAACCGGTGAAACCCACGGTACCGGGGCTTCACTTTGAGCGGCACTTCAGGGTATTCGTAAACTTCAGTAAACGTCCGTCGATTATACGTCTTCATCATTGTCAGCAATGTGACGTACATCCCCTGCAGCACGGTTGTTACCGACATCCAGACGTTTCGGAACCATTCCAACATGTGAATCGACCCTCGGTCGCGCGGCCTTGCTGTTGAATTGCTCAAAGCCCGGCATCTGGCTTTGAAAACAGAATCAGCAGAATTATAGGACCGACCCCAGGAGACGCAACTGGCCGGAACGCCATCCTGGCATTGGGAAGCTGCAAATTGTGATTTTCCATACGCAGAACCCCCGTACTGTGCCCCGTGTCTCCGACGCGGGATTCGTTGATTGCGACAAAATCATAATCGATCGGTTCCCAGCGTGCCCTGTAGCTCCGTCAGATACTCGGCCGACAGCACGGTACTCAATCGCTGACGCGATTTCTCGAGTCGTCCGGAGATGTTCATACTCATTTTTTCTTCCGGGAATTCATTGCTGTTGAAAAACGTCTCCAGGGACTGGACGTGCCGATGCCACAACTGCTGTTCACGTAACTGACGTAGTCGCAGGCGATCTGTGTACCAGTCGGATGCCAGTAATGCCTCCTTCGTAAACAGGTTTCGGATCTCCGCGTCGCGAATCGTTTTTGACTCAAACGACCCATCGACCATGATATGCAGCAGCGCCTTCATGGGCGGACAGGCGATGTCGATCGAACCGTCCTCAAAGTACATCCTGGCGATCCGTTGCTGCGCTTCGGCTATGTAAAGAATACCGTCAGCAAATGCAGCGGGATCCTGGGTTTCCGGCTGCAGAATTTCCCTGTCGAACACTCGGTTGGGATTATCGAACACGCGTCCGGCGAACCGGCGAATGAACCGCGTGGTGATCCGCCAGCCCAATCGGCTGGCCGGAATCAACGTGCCATTGAATTCGTAGTCTTCCATCTTCTCCAGCAATTGCTCGGCAATCAGGAATTCCGGAGACCGTTCTTCAGGGCTCAGACGACACCAGATCTCGGGAATCAGCAGGCTGATATCATGATCGACCCGCACTCGGCTGCCGATGTGTCCGGCTGGCGTCGAAAATCCAGCAAGACCGGTGAGCAGGTAGCTCACAAGGGCATTGTTCAGATCCGTGATCGGACGTAGACAATTGAAGGGCCCTTTCGTCAATGCACCTTCACTGCCGGCACCAGTCGTGGACGGACTCTTGCCCGTGAGTGCACTCACGAAATCCATGAAAAGTTCCGGCAGCTCCTGATAGTGAATCGGATTGTAGACCGACAGGGCGCGAATACCTCGAGCCGGTTCAGGCGGATTGTTGCGGCGTCCGACCAGGATGGCCTGCACCGGTGTATGCACGGGCTTTTCGACGGGGACCGCGCGTGAAAGGCGAATCCCCATCTCGGCCACATGCAGATTCACAGGATCAATCAGGGTCGGTCGGGGCTGCAGATATCGTGGATTGCGACTCGGTACGCCGTTGACCATTCGCGGTGTGTTGGAACACACCACATAGCTGTCGTCTGCCTGCTGCATTTCGTGAAGCAGTTCCTGCATCGGCTGTGTAAACTGGCTCAAATCGACAGGCCGGTCGCAAATCTCATCGACTCGTTTTCGCGACAATGGTTCAAAGTTGACGATGAAGTTGTCCGACCGTGCAAGATCGGCTTCCGTCTGCTTATCCAGACCGCGATGCACGGCATCATCGGGGCGCTGGAAGAGCCGATACTCACAGTTCCGCACAAACTTGTAACTGGTTTCTTCCGTCACCACATTCCCAAGATGCTGCAGCGCGCG
>JAYUVA010000188.1:0-4701 GCA_043754375.1 Candidatus Kuenenia sp.
GATTCGGTCAATGACGCGAAATTGATTGGCTGCTGAGTCAATTCGACCACGATCAGCCTCCGCTCACAGGAGGAAAACAAGCGACGACATCGGTGCCCTTCAGTACGCGATCGTCTGAGGCATAATCATGATTGACGGCCCAGAGCAGAATTCCGCCACGCGCTGCCAACGCTGGCAGTGACTGCAATAACGCAGCACGTGCCTGACCAACTGTGGCTGCTTCCGGAACGTTCAGTTCAACGGATTCACAGCCCGCGATTTCGCGAGCAGCAGCAAAAAGCAATACGGACAGTTTCATGACGGGGATTCATAGCAGGTCCACCTCCAATTTCATGCTGTCCAGACCCGCTTCCGCCCGTTCAGGTCAGAAGTTCTCAGGAAACCGGAACCTCAGCGTCCTCAAGTCGGCTGGAATAGCCGTATTGATCAAAAATCCATTTGATCCGTCGGTAGATGTTTTCCATCTTCGCACGATCCATCCGGAATGAATTCTTCCTGTAGGCCGTCAATTTTGGCACTTCGGCTTTGATCAGCGGCTCAACCGCCGACCAGCTGTTCAGCCCGAGAGCCCTGTATGTCTGTGCGACTTCGCCAAGCGGATCGGCTTCCAGATCTTCGAATCGGACTTCGTGCAGATTCCCGGCAGGAATCAGGGACTTTGTTTCCTCGTACGTGCGGATGCACTTTTCATACATCATCACCATCTCATCTTCGCTGCCTTCCATGTTGGGTTGATACAGTGAATTTTCAGCAAACATCGTCTGTCGCAGGTGCATTGACGAATTGTAGACGGCATAAGGATCCCGATAGATGTAGACAAACTTTGCGTTCGGAAACATCTCCAGCAATGTTGCCACCCGATACGTGTGACTTGGTGACTTCAGGACCACAGCTCGGTTCTTGCGGATCGTCAGCTTCTGCATCAGCCGCAGCAGCGACGCCTTCCAGGTCGCTCTTTCTTCTTTGGTCATGTCGCGAGGATCATAGAATCGACCGTAGATGTCCTGACGCATAGGATATGCCAGCATCAGATACGGCGACAATCCACAGTCCATCGCGAGTGCGATTTCGTCTTCCTGCGGTGTGTGCCAGGTGGTCACCATATTGTCCATCGGACGTGTCTTGGGAATAAAAAACTTTGTCAGCTTTGGAATAATGCATTCCGTGAGCAGAAAATGTCCAGGACACATGCAGTGGTAGAGATTGGCGTAGGTCAACTCCGGATCCATGGTCATCAGATTGTGCAGCAGAGTTGTGCCGCTCCGCCAATGTCCAAGCACAAAGATCGGCGGATGTTCAATTGCTGTGCGAGCCACCTTGCGACCATAAACAGCGGACTCAAGCAGATTTTGTGCCGAGGTGAGGACGCTCAAAGCTGAAATCGAGGCCCAGCGAAATGCGTATGGTGCCGTAAACTTTGGCTTGTAGCGGAGCAGCCTCAACCAGCCGCCGAGTCCTAATCCGTGCCACATACAGATAACGCCTTGGCGCGACGCCTTCACCTCAGCAGTTTGCAGGTTGAGCACCGATGCTTGTTCTGAGCGGTCGGATTGTGTCGAGTCTGACATTTTTAACGATATGGTTGAGTTCACCAATGATGTGCATCCGGTCAACGTGATTTCGATAAAAACGATACCAACAGAAAGGGTATCGGAACAACTGAAATGGCGTGCTATACCGAATTGCCTCCAAAGTTGATTCCGGTCTATTTTGATCGATTGAGGTCCGCGCGGCTTCCCCAACCGTGTTTCCCGAGGGATTATGCAGAGTTCCTTTGAAACGATCGCGGCGGATCCGGTACAATGCCGGGGCGGAATCGATTTCCACCAACATCGCGATTCAGGATGCCTCGGTGGGATTGGTGTCCCGCCGGCGTTTGGTGTATCTGATGGCAGGCCGCACGCGACTGCGTTTCGCATCGCTGCTTCGGGAGTTTGCTGTGAAGTCATTCTTCAGGAATCTGCCCTACCTGGGCTTCTCGGTTCTGATTAACCTGTCAGTCCTTGCGTCGCTGTACTTCATTCATCGCTCGCTGCCGGCATTTGCAAAGGAGTTGACGCTGGAATCGATCTTCACCGAGGAAATGCCTCAGGAAGAAATGACCCGCGAACTGCAACTTGACACCGCGCCCGCTGAAACGCTCAACGTGATTGCCGGCGGAACTCCATCGACCGTTGTTGGTGCCTCGGCTCAGCCAGCTGCCGCCCCCGTCAATGTGCAAAAAGCTGCGGTCATGAAAGAAGTCAACATCAGGCCGGTCACCACCGATGTCGCACTGCCTTCGGATGAAATGCTCGGACAGGAACTCGGTGAAGGTGAAATCGTCGGCGAAGTGGGCTCGATGGTCGAAGGCTACGGTGCCGCAATGGGAATTGTCACCCAGGAAATCATCCGCATGATGCGGCAGCAAAAAGTCACAGTTGTCTGGCTGTTCGACGAATCCGGAAGTCTCGAAGATGACCGCAAAGAGATCCGCGAAAATTATCACCGCGTTCTGGAAGAGCTGAAAGTTGCCACGACGAAGGATGAGGAGTTACGAAAAGGCAGCGAACAGTTACTGACGGTCGTTGCCAGTTATGGCCAGGGCATTCACGAACATACGCCACGCCCGACGGCTGACCTCGAGATGATCAAAGCCGCCATCGATAAAGTTCCTGTCGATCAATCCGGCCAGGAAAATATGTGCCAGTCGATTGCGACAATCATCGGCAAGTACAAACAGACGGCAATCCGCGGTAAACGAAAACTCGCCGTGATCGTGGTGTCCGACGAGTCCGGTGACGACGGCGATTTTGTTGAAAATGCGATCTCCGAAAGTCGTGCCGCAAAGGCGCCGCTCTATTTTCTGGGCCGCGAAAGTATGTTTGGCTTTCCATACGCCCACCAGCGCTGGGTTGACGAACCGACCAAAGAAGAGTTCTGGATTCGCATCCGCCGCGGACCGGAAACTCCATATCCCGAATGCCTGCAATGGAACGGTTTGCATTCTCGATGGGACACGCAGTCTGCCGGCTTCGGACCGTACGAACAGGTTCGCATGGCTCGTGAATCCGGCGGAATTTTCTTTGTACTTCCGGGTGAAGAAAACACACTGGTAGGCGAAGGCGCAAATGACCGCCGAAAATACGATTTCCTGTCGATGCGGGAGTATCAGCCTAATCTTGTTTCGCGCCCGGAATATGTCCGCGACCGTTCCACAAGTGAGTTCCGCGAAACGATCTGGCGCGTGATTTCGACGCTGAACCCCAACGGCGACAAACTGCTGTTTCAGGCATCCGACCCTGAGCTCAATATCCAAACCGAACACTTTCCGCTGGCAGTGGAAGGTTTTCGTACAACGGCTGCCGCGCAGGTCGTCAAAGCCGCACGCGCCATGCAGCTCATCGAACAGGCGATTGCTCTGCTCGAAAAAGTCAAACCGCTGCGCGCCTCAGAGGCCACTCAGCGCTGGCGGGCCGGTTACGATCTCGCACTCGCGCAGTTGTACATCTTCCGCCTGCGTATGTATCAGTATCTGCTGGTGATGGATCAGCACGCCAATGAAATGCCTGCACCGAAAAACCCGAAATCGAACGAGTGGAATCTTCGGTGGAATACGCAGACGATTGTCCCCGAAGAAGCGCAGTTCAGTCGTCTGAAAACCGCCTTCGGGATGCAGCAGTCACGCGATGAGTATCTCGAAATGGTCACGACAGAAGTCGCGGCGTCTGTCGAGCGCATGAAAGCGGTGACTGTCGATCACCCTGGCACCCCGTGGGCCCGCCGCGCTCAGACAGAACTGGGCATGGGATTTGGCTTCGTGGTCGATGACCGTCTTTGGGATCCGTCCGGCAAACGCAACGAAGCCGCTAAACGACTGCCGAATCTGTAGAGTCCCGTGTTCATGTACCCCGTGTTCATGTACCCCGTGTTCATGTACCCTGGACATTCATGTCCGAGACACGATCGCGACGCTCACCACTTCGGTTCTTCTCAGATTTTAGTGGCTACACGGGGAATTGCTGGGGAATTCGGAGTTGCGTTGATGGGTGCAAAGTTACATTGGAAGCGTCATTCAGATGAGTCAAGCTATACTCCGTGCGGTGGAAACTGATGCTTTCATAGTTTAACGGCGAGCCGTAGGCGTAGGCGAATCCTGCTTCCGCCTGCGCCACATCGGCAATCTCTGGATTCAGGTTGGACACCGCAATCGTGGCAAAAAAGAATTCTGCGAACTCACAAACAACTGACTCTGATGCACTGCGGACCGAACAAAAGGAGCGAGTGAAATCCATCATTCGCGTGCCGAAAAAAGTCTTCCCGGAAGCCGAATGCGCGTTGCAACATCAATCGGCGTTTCAGCTCCTCGTCGCCACCATTTTGTCCGCGCAATATACTGAAGCACGAGTGAACCAGTCCACGCCGGAACTGTTCTTTAAATACCCCGATGCCGCAACTTTGGCCGCCAGTTCTCAGGATGACGTCGAGCGGATCGTGAGACCACTTGGATTTTTTCGCAACACAGCCGCAAATATCCGAGGCATGGCTCAGGGGCCAGAGTAATTGGGGGCCAGCCCCCAAACCCCCGAGATTTTTTGAGGCATGGCGCCGGTGTTCAAGCTGAATTTCTTTTTGAGTCATTATCTGGTTTTGGAGTGATGCCGTTGTTAGGATTGCCGTGTTCGACAAAACAGAGGGAAGCTCTGCGGAGACGCAACTTTC
>JAYUVA010000189.1:0-2766 GCA_043754375.1 Candidatus Kuenenia sp.
GAGCGGCGAACTTCCTCCAGCGTGAGCGAAGGTCGTCCGGCGGTCCAGTGACGCTGCAGTTCGGTGCTGAGCGTAAACGCAGGCGGAAACACCACGACAGCATTGATGCGTTCGATACTGCGATTTTCTGCGAGCGGCAGATTAATCGTGCGCGTGTCGGAGACATCAGACTGGCGAAACTGAATCTCGATGACACGCGACGCTCCGGGCTCCAGTGACTCGGGCAAATGCAACGTCAAGGGTGAGGTGGCTGCTTCAGGATCTCTCTGGGGAAACTCAAAGAATAGCGCGCGGGAATTAGACGCATATCGAGCCGCGATCACCTGCCAGTCCTGCGAAACAGGCCACTCCAGTTCCACCACCGAGGCTCCTTCGCACTGCATGTTAACCAGGCAGCGAACTGTTGCGAGGCGTCCGGCAGGTTCGACGAACGTGATGACAGAATCCGTCAATCGCGGTTCACTCGTCGACGTTCGCGCGATGGCCGAGGCTTCGGGCAAAAACTGCGTGAGCTGATATTCGCGACTCTGATCGGGGCCAGTCACAATATCGCGTTCCTGAATGCCGACGAGCGTCCATTCGTCCAGATGTACGGATTTCGGCATCAACACGCTGATCTGACCGATGGGTGACTGGATCGGACCTCGATGTTCGTCGTTGCGACTGAACCACTGAGCCGGCGAGAGCATGGGTAGTTCCCAGGATTCAGTCTGAGGCAACACTGAGGCCGCAGAGATATTCAGGATTGTGGATTCTGACGCTTCCGGCAACAACATGCTCAAGATCTGGTGATGGTTCTCTTCCGTGATCTGCCATTCGACCGGACGATTATCTTCCAGTGAGACGTCAGCCACGCGCACTTCACTGGAAATCCTCGCAGTCAATCGCACGCGGCCATTGAGTTCTGCTGGCAGGCCAATCGTCCAGCGGGACTTCAGGATGTCGCCCGCCAGCTCATGAGCCGCATTGAACGATGCCAACGGCATCGGATCCAGCGACTGCAACTGGCGTTGTTCGCGGCAACTAAAGGTCAGCCGAGCGGCATCGCCGGGCAGGATGGTCCACTTCTTAAACTCACCAGTGTCGCTGGTGGCTGGCACAGTTTCCGGATCCAGCACCAGACTGCCAACACTCGTCAACAGGATGTTCGGATTAGCCAGCAGTTCGAAACTTGAAATCGTCGCCGCGGGCAGTTCAAGTCGAAACGTGACAACATCGCCGGTGACCAGGCCATCCGATGTCCATGACCCCGTCAGATTTCCCGGAAATCCGGGTTTGAGCAGAAACAGGCGTCGCGCAGAATCGGAAGCCAGCTCGATGGAACCCTGTTGATCGGTGATTTTCAATTGTTGCAGGTTTGTCTGGCCAATCAGCAAGGGACCGCGATCGGGTGGGTGTGATTCGGGATAGATATCAAACTCCAGATGGCCCTGATCCAGATGTATTCCGTTCAGGCGGGCCACATAACGTGCTTCGCGAATCCGAGGCAGTGCGTCGGTGACCGGTGCGGCGCTGCGGTCGTTTTTGAGCAGATCCTGAAGCTGACTGCGAGGTACGGGAACATAGTCCTTGCCGGCAACTCGCTTTCGCAGTTCATCCAGTGGCACACGTTCCACGAGCACGCCTGGCAATGCAGCGTCGCGCGCAGCAACTGCGTCGCTCGACACATCGGTCGGGCCTTGCAGTACTGCGAACAGCAACAGATACCAAAACGTCATGACGTTAATCCCGTGCCTGACTCTCCGAGGCGGGTTTCGACTTTGTGAATCATGTGACTTCAGACGAAGGAACTGACGTTGAACTCAGATCTCGTGCCGGACGGAGTTGCTGCGGGTTCGGACCGTTCCGTGACTGCATGAGACAACATTCCTGAATAACCGAAGACCGTAGGATACTCACCCACATGTGACGCTTTCGGGAATCGCATCCGCCGGTCAGAAATCAGCCGCTGCAACGTGACCGATACCGCGCCAAACACGACTCCCATTGCCACATACGGTGCCAGTATTGAAATCCATTCAGGAACAAACAGCCACGCTACAAGTCCCCCGCATCCGATCAGCAACAGCGGAACGACGATCGTGATCTGCCGCAGTACAGACAGTACGACAAAGAAGATGACGCACATAGCCGCACTGACGAGTAGTAACGAAACGAAGGGAATCAGATTCAATCGCAACGCTCCGGATTCTGCAGCACCGAAGAATAAGTCGTGGTCGTCGGACGCTGATATCCAGCTGTCCAGATTTTCCGTCGCTACCAGCTGCATTTCAGTCGGATACGGCGACAGAATCGCTTTCAGCTGTCGATCCGCAATCAGACGGGCACTTTCGCCCCACGGCAGCTGAGTCGCTCCGTGATGCGTTAGTGAAATAAACTCGGGCGAGGCACTGGCTGTTTGGAGTTTCTCCTGCGATCCTGTGTACCACACAACAGGAACAGCTGGTGATTCGCTCGTAATAGTCGCACGCTCCAGGGTGGCAGTCAGCCAGAGTGATGATTGCTGCGGAATGCGGTCACGGATTCTGAATTCCACAATTCGCGGTCCGACCTGGACATCAGTTGTCGGCTCCTCCGGCAATGCCGCCCCGAACGTCCGAATCGTCCAGCGCCATCGACTGATGCCGCGTTCGACAACTTTCTCCCGTTGTACATTGCCACGCAGCAGGGCTTCGTGGGATGTCAGCGATTGCTGATCAATCAAAATGGCGTCCAGGCTGGCGTTGAGTGGTGTTTCAACGGTGAGCACGTGGGGAAGCGTTTCGT
>JAYUVA010000190.1:0-9755 GCA_043754375.1 Candidatus Kuenenia sp.
CTGGCTTATAAAGGACAAGATCACATCCAGCCTTCATCGCAAGCGCATGGTATTCGTCGCCTTTCTGACCGGTGATTGCCACAATCTTTGTCGTGGTGAAGCCGGGAATCTGACGGAACCGGGTCACCAGCGTGCAGCCGTCCATGCCTGGCATCATCAGATCCACCAGCATCAGATCCGGACGAAACGTTGTCGCCACATCCAGCGCCTGGACGCCACCGTAGGTCACATGCACTTCGTTGTCGAGTTCTTCCAGCAGCAAGCCCAGTGCGTCGGCACCGTCGCGATTGTCATCGACCACGAGGACGCGCAGAGTTTGTTGTTCGGCCGTTGGCATAAATGATTTCTCCTTCACAAAACATCGCAGGTCATTGATCTCATCGTTTAACGGCGAGCCGCAGGCGTCGTTGCCGCATTTCGCCTGCGCCTGCGGCTCGCCGTTAAACGAAAACTTGATCCGAGGAACTAAATCAACACCCCTACAACTTCAAGCCCTCATGAACGGTTGTCAGAATTTTGTTGAGTTGTTCGAATCTCGCGGGCTTTACCAAATGATGGTCAAATCCGGCTTGCTGAGATGTCTGCCGGTCGGTGTCCTGGCCGTAGCCAGTTAAGGCAATCAATACCGTGTGTTTGAAATCCGGACGCTGCCGCAGCCGTTTTGCGACCTCATAGCCGTTCAGCTTGGGCAAGCCGATATCCAGCAGCACAACGTCAGGGCGATAGTCGATCGCAGCTTCCACTGCCGACAATCCATCATGAGCAGTCCGAACATCATGGCCAGATGCTTTCAACAGCATTGAGAATCCCAACACCGTATCCACATTGTCGTCCACGACCAGCACGCGGAGCGGAGTGGTGAGTGATGCGTGATGAGTGGTGAGTGAAGAAGAGGCCCCGTTCTCGCCACTCGCCACTCCCCACTCGTCACTCTTCTTCTCGTCACTCACTACCGGCAGTCGCACCACAAATTCGCTGCCTTCTCCCATTGTACTGAATGCCTCAACTGTTCCTCCGTGCAATTCAGTCAGTCGCTTCACGAGAGCCAGCCCGATTCCTAAACCTCCCTGGGAACGATCGAGCGAACGATCGGCCTGCGTGAACAGGTCGAAGATGTGAGGCAGCAGAGCAGGGGAAATGCCGACGCCCGTGTCTCGTACGCGAATGACGACGGTGAGAGTGGTGAGTGGCGAGTGGTGAGTGGTGAGTAAATCGCCGTCTGCTCTTTCTTTCTCGCCACTCGTCACTCGCCACTCACCACTCTTTTCTTTCTCGCCCCTCGCCCCTCGCCACTCATCACTCACCACGACTTCAACTGTCAGCCAGATTTGTCCGCCTCCTTCGGTGTACTTGGAAGCATTCGTCAGCAGATTGACCAGCACCTGTTCCAGGCGTGCCGCGTCGGCAACCATCCAGACTGGTTCCTGAGGCAACGAGACTGTCAGTTCGTGGCGGCGTTGTTCAATCAGCGGGCGGACAGTCTCCACCGCGCCCTCTGTAATGCGGCATATGTCGCTGCGTTCGAGACGAAGCTGGACTCGGCCCGTCGTGATGCGGGACACTTCGAGCAGGTCATCTACCAGATGCTGAAGCTGCCCAACCTGTCGCTCAATGATGCCGCGCGCCTGCTGCTGGATCCGACTCTCGCCCGTTTTCTGCAGACCCAGTAGCTGCACCGCGTTCGCGATGGGAGCAAGGGGGCTGCGTAACTCGTGACTCAGCATTGCCAGGAACTCATCCTTGCGACGATGCAGTTCTGACAACTGGACAGCTTGCCTCCGCAGCACCGTTTCCATGTGGCCGCGTTCTGTGATGTCACGAATATTGCACTGGATGACACTGTGATGGTCCTCCTGATAGTCATTGGCGACAACTTCCACCTCAACCAATCGCCCATCTTTGGATCTGAGAGGTAAGTGTTCAAAACGCAGATAGCCCTTCTGTTGAAGTTCCCGCACAGCGGATTCGTTTGCCGCCTTGTCACTGAACAGTCCAATCTCCCAAAGTTCCTTACCCAGAAATTCACTGCTCGAATAGCCCAGCAGTTCACGCATGAACGGATTGACGTCGATGATCCTGCCGTTGGCAAAGTCCAGAATCAGGACGCCATCCCTGGACGCTTCAAACAGCCTTCGGTAGCGAATCTCGGAGTCATGCAGCGCCACCTCCGCCTGCTTGATATCATGGATATCTGTGTTCGAACCGACCCACATCAGGATGCTGCCCGTCTCGTCGCGGAGCGGCGTTGCGCGGCTAAAATGCCAGCGGTATTCGCCATCAGCGCGCCGAAAGCGATGCTCAGACTGAAACGGCTCGCCGGTCTCAAAAGCGTGTTTCCAAAGCCGGGCTTTCTCCGGCAGATCATCAGGATGAACGAAATGCGTCCACCCGGAATCGTACATTTCCTCGAAGGTCATGCCCGTGAACTCAGTCCACTGCGGATTGAAGTAGTCGATGTGGCCGCTGGGTGTCGTCGTAAAGACTTTCTGCGGCATGGCATCCATAATGAATCGCAGGCGCTCTTCGCTGTCGCGAACCGCATCCTGCACGTGCATCCGGGCGTAAGCCACGGCAACATATTCCGAGATGGTTTGCAGAAACGTCAGTTCATCCGGATCGAACTGATCTTTTGAACGGCTGGCGAACGACAGCGTGCCCAGCAGCAAGTCGTCGCTCAGCAGTGGGTTGCAGACGTAAGCTCGAAAACCGAACGATCTCGCCAATTCCGCCTTTGAATCGTCGGACTGCTGCAGGTGAGTCCGCACGAGTGGTTTCCGATTCAATGCGACCGTGCCACACAAGGCCTGACCGTATTCCAGTCGTTCAATTGTACGGGCGTCCTCGGCTGAAATCCCATCGCTGGACACGAGGCGCAATGCATCTCCACCTTGTGCGACCATGTAATTGAAATAGACATCGACGCCCAGTGGCGGACCGATTCTGGCAAGCAGTCCGTGCAGCATTGCGTCAGGATCATTTGCAAACAGCAATGCCGTCGCCGCTTCTGAGAGCACAGTCAGCCGCTCATGTTGTGCAACGATGGCCGCATCCGCTTGTTTGCGTTCGGTGATGTCCTCAATGGCAAGCAGGATCAGCGGAGCCTCATCGGCCGTCTGAATCAGTCGCCGGGCATTCAGCCTCATCGACTTCCGACCGATTTTTTCGAACTCGTGTTCTACCTCGAAGTCAGTTACATCATTTTCCAGGGGCAGCACCTCAACCAGCAGGCGGCGCAGATCGGGGATGTCCCATTGTCCGTTGCCCAGGTCAAACAGTTGCCGATTGGTTGTGTCCTCAGGCGCGGCTCGAAATGTTTCGTAGAACGAGCGGCTGGCAGATTGAACCCGCAGATCCTTGTCCAGCACCAGCAGCGGCTCACGGACAGTGGCGACGATACTCTGGGTGTACTCGTGAACGCGCTTGATCGCATTCACATCGACCAGCATCACGACGACGCCATCGATCTGATTATCGACTGTTCTGTACGGGCGGAGTCGCAGCGAATACCAGCGACCCTGTTTGTCGCGAACTTCGCATTCGCTGGCACCTGCTGTGTCAAGCACTGCTGTCAGAAGTGATGCGAGATCGGGGAGGCCATCAAGGTTGAATTTGATATCGATCAAGTGGCGGCCAACGTCGCTGGGAATCAGGTTGAGCAATCTCTCTGCCGATGGTGTAAATCGCCGGATTCGCAGGTCCGGCCCGAGCATTACGACGGCTGACTGGATGCTCGCAACCAGGTTCACCAAATCGTTGTTGACCCTGTTCAACTCTGCATTGCGATCGTTCAGTTCGTCATTGACGGTTGCCAGTTCTTCGTTGCTTGACTGGATTTCTTCCTTCGAGGTCTCCAGTTCTTCGTTCGTACTTTGCAGTTCCTCGTTGGCCGACTGGACTTCTTCGTTCGCTGACTGAAGTTCCTCGTTCGCGGCTTCCTGTTCATCAATCAACGATTGCAGGTAGTCACGTGTGGCCACCAGTTCCTGCTCAAGTTGAGTGGTGAGTGGCGAGTGGTGAGTGGCGAGTGAAGAAGGATCGTCCTGCTCACCACTCTTCTGCTCGCCACTCCTGTCCTCGAAGAGGACCAGAAATCCGCCACTCCTCTTCTCACCACTCGTCACGCGCGCCTCGCCACTTCCCAGTGGGATCACCTCGATTGCAACCTCGTGGTAGCTACCATTGGACTTGACCCGCAAGCCCTCATCGCGCACAGTCGATTCTTCCTTGCCAGCCCGAAGGATGGCTGCACGAACGCCGACCAGCAATCCCTCGCGGAGCATTTTCAGCAGGCTGAAACTGGCCTTGCCGGGGGCGGGTGTCAGGAACGGACCAGTATCACCACGATATTGCAGGATCTCCAGGTGAGCCGAGACGACCACACCGGGCGGGGCGAATTTCGTCAACAGGATGCGGTCTGCCTCTTTGTGCAAATCGACCGTTCCATCGACGGGCCGGGCTGTGAACGGAACAAAGGGGGCGCGAGGCGCCCTGTTGTGTTGCAGTGCGAAGTGGCCGCGATCCGTACTCGAAGCTGGTTTCTTAATGTAAATCCTGTGCTTTGCGTCCTCCGCCTCGAACAGATTGCGGTAGCCGCCGATCGTTTCCGAGCCGCCGAGCCAGAGACAGCCTGCGGGCTTCAGCGCGTAGTGCAGCAGCGGCACGATTTTCTGTTGCAGCACAGGCTCCATATAGATGAGCAGGTTGCGGCAACTGATCACGTCGATGCGCGAGAACGGTGGATCGGCGAGAACGTTGTGTCGGGAGAAGACGCAGGCGTCGCGGATCGTTTTGCTGATCCGGTAGCCGAAATCGCCTGCAGTGAAGAACCGCCGCAGACGCTCGGGCGAGACGTCCTGAGCAATTTCCTTCGGGTAGACGCCCGCACGAGCCCGTTCAACGTTAGTTGCGTTCAGATCCGTTGCGAAGACCTGCAGCGGTGCCGGGCTGCCCACTGTGTCGGCGGCCTCCATGTACGCCATCGCCAATGAATAAGCCTCTTGTCCGGTCGAGCAGCCGAGTGTCCAGATCCGCACGGGTTCGTGACGGGTTCGCTCTTTCAACAATCGCGGGAACACGACCCTCTTCAAAGCCTCGAACGACTCCGGGTCGCGAAAGAAACTCGTCACGCTGATCAGGATGTCCTGGTAAAGTGCCTCGACCTCGACAGGTGTCTTCTGCAGGAATTCGACGTACTGGCTCAGGTCGTCCAGCTTCTGGAGGACCATGCGGCGCGTGATTCGGCGATAGAGAGTGTTGAACTTGTAGTGATTGAAATCGACGCCCGTTGAGCTGTGAAGCAGTTGCAGAAGCGTTACAAGTGGCGAGTCGCGAGTCGCGAGAGAATTGCTGCCGGGATTTTTTTTTGCATCGCTCGCCACTCGCCACTCGCCACTTTTCTCACCAATCTCATAAGCATGGTGACCGATGCGAACAATCTCGCCGGCGATCTCTTCCGGAGCCAGCACAAAGTCCACGCAACCGGAGGCAATCGCGCTGTGCGGCATCCCATCGTGCTGCGCTGTGGCGTCCTGTGCGAAGGTGATGCCGCCTTCTGCCTTGATGGCTTCCAGTCCCAGCGTTCCGTCGGTGGCCGTCCCGGAAAGAACAACGCCGATCGCCCTATGCCGCCACTCTGCAGCCAGCGAACGAAAGAACTGATCGATCGGTCGATGTATCCCCGCGCCTTCGCGTGGCAGCAGCTGCAATGTGTCACCCGCAATGATCATGCTCCGGGCGGGCGGGATCACGTACACATGATTTGGCTCGACCGTCGGCTCGTCCTGCACTTCCGTGACCGGCATTTTCGTGGCGCGCGACAGAATCTCTGCCAAAGCGCTGGCGTGCGTTGGCGCGAGGTGTTGCACGAGGACGAACGCCATTCCCGTATCACCCGGCAGCGCCTTAAGCAGTTGCGTAAACGCCTCCAGTCCGCCTGCCGAAGCACCAATGCCGACAATCGGGAACGACGCATTGTCGCTTATCCCGGGAGGTGTTTCTGCGAAGTCCTGCGTATTTTCCGCCTGCAGCGGCGGTGGGCTGGATGGATCGGGTTGATCGTTTGTCATGGTCAATTCTCAAACGTCATGAATTAGTCTTTGATTGTCGCCAAATAGGTGAGCGGCAAGGCGCTAGCCGCCGGTATCTGTCGGAAATCTCTGCAGCTGACACCTCACACCCGCGGCCAGCGAAGTGTTGATTCAGGTTTGTAGTTCCGCCTTCAGGCGGTTTTCTGGCCGGAACCGCCAGCGAATTCCGGCTGAAGCCGGGACTACGCACGAATTGGTAACTGAATCTTAAATCAACACCCGCGGCTAGCGCCTTGCGGCTCACATACGAAATTCTTTGCATTACGCCACCTGCTCCGCGACAGTCGCCAGAATCTTCTGCAGCTCTTCAAAGCGTGCGGGCTTCACAATATGATGCGTGAAACCTGCCTCACCGGAGGCCTGTCGATCTGAATCCTGGCCATAGCCCGTCAACGCCACCAACACGACATGCTTCAGCTCGGGATGCTGCCGGATTTGCTTTGCCACTTCGTAGCCGTTCAGTCCTGGCAAACCAATGTCCAGCAACATAATGTCGGGGCGATAATCGATTGCTGCCTGGACGGCTGCCAGTCCATCATGAGCAGTCTGGACTTCGTGCCCGGACGCCCGCAGCAGCATCGAGAAACTCAGAACCGTATCGACGTTGTCATCCACAACCAGAACTTTAAGGCGAGTGGTGGGTGGTGAGTGGAGAGTGGTGAGTGAAGACGAATTCTGCGACTCGCCACTCGCTCCTCGCTCCTCTTCACTCATGATAGGCAATCGCACAATAAACTCGCTGCCCTGTTTCAGTGTGCTTTGCACCTCGACGCTTCCTCCATGCAATTCTGTCAGTCGCTGCACCAGTGCCAATCCGATACCCAATCCACCCTGCGAACGGTCCAGAGAACGATCGGCCTGAGTGAACAGGTCAAAAATGCACGGAAGCAATTCGGCCGTGATGCCAACGCCGGTGTCTCGAATCCTGATGACGACGGTAAGAGTGGCGAGTGGTGAGTGGCGAGTGGCGAGATCAGGGTGAGTGGCGAGATCGAGTTGAGTGGCGAGATCAGGTGGAGTGGCGAGATTAGGTGGAGTGGCGAGTGGTGAGTGGTGAGTGGCGAGATCCGTTCTGGATTCTCTCTTCTCGTCACTCGTCACTCGCCACTCGCCACTCTTTTCCCTCGCCACGACTTCCACCGTTAGCCAGATGTGACCTGCTTCATCAGTGTATTTGGCCGCATTCGTGAGCAGGTTCACGACCACCTGTTCCAGCCTCGCCGCATCGGCGTGCAGCCAGATGGGCTCCGACGGCAGCGAGACTGAGAATTCATGACGACGCTTTTCAATCAACGGACGCACCGTCTCAATCGCCCCTTCAATGATGTCGCTCACAGTGACCGGGATTCGGCGCAGCTGAACCATTCCCGTGGTAATGCGGGAAACTTCCAGCAGATCGTCCACCAGATGCTGCAGTTGAGCCATTTGGCGTTCGATGATCGCACGGGATTGCCGCTGCACCAGACTTTCCGTTCCTTTTTGCAGTCCGAGCATCTGTACCGCATTGGCGATTGGTGCCAGCGGGCTTCGCAGTTCGTGACTCAGCATTGCCAGAAACTCGTCCTTGCGACGATGCAGGTCGGACAATTCAGCCGCCTGATTCTGCATTTGCTTTTCAAGGCGACTGCGTTCCGTTACATCCCGAGCGGAAGCGAAGACTCCCTGCAGCTTTCGATCGCGGTCATGGAAAGTTGTCGCGTTGTAGGACACGATGGTTTCCTGACCATTTCTGGCGCGTGCGGTGAGTTCGTAGTCCGTAACCTTGCCTTCCGCCAGGACAAGCTTGATACCCGCCTCGGCTCGTTCCGGATTGGTGAAGTAGTCTTTGAATGGTGCTCCGATTAACTCATCCCGCGTGCATCCTGTCAGCAACTCCATTTGCTTGTTGACATCGCTGATAATCCCGCGAGGATCGGTCGTCATCAGCGCATCGATATTCGATTCAATCAGCGATCGCGTATAGAACTGCTGGTCTCGTACGCGTTGATCGAGCAGCATTCGTTCCGCTTCTACCTGCTTGCGAGCCGTATTGTCCGTGCCGATCAGCAGATAGCCGATGATGTCATTCTGATCGTCACGTAACGCGGTGACGGAAACAACTGCCGGAAAACGGCTGCCGTCCTTTCGGATATACGTCAATTCGTAGATGTCTTCGATTCCGCGTGACGCTTTGAACACCAGCGCCTCAAAACCCGGTGTAATCGGCGTGTTGAGTTCGACGCTCAGCGATTTGGCTCGCGCGACGACTTCCTCTGGATCAGAAATGTCGGCTGGCGTGATCGTATTCATGACTTCGGCAGCCGTGTAGCCCAGCATGCGTTCCGCGCCGACATTGAAGATCTGGATGACTCCCTTCGCGTCCGTCGCGATGCTTGAGAAATTCGCGCTGTTAAAAATAGCACTCTGCAGAGCGCCAGCCTTCACGAGCGCCTCCTCGGCCTGCCGCCGAGCCGTGACGTCTTCCATCGCCAGCACCAGCAGTTCGCCGTGCTGCCCCGCCTGAAGCTTGCGCGCGTTCAACAGCATCACACGCCGCCCGATGTCCGGGAAGCTATGTTCGAGTTCGAAATCGTCGAACACGGAACTTTGGGGAACGATGTCTTCCAGCAGGGTTCGCAAGTCAGGGATATCCCATTGACCGTTGCCCAGTTCGTAGATCAGACGCCCCTCGGTCTCGCCAGGAGACACATGGAACGTCTGATAAAATGCGCGATTTGCACTCTGAACCCGCAGCGTAGCGTCCAGAATCAACAGTGGCTCACGCACTGTATCGACAATGTTCTGGGCGTAATTCTGAATATCATCGACAGCTGAAAGTGCGTTAGGCATGGCAGTCTTTGTATCCGTCAGAGCCGTTCCACAAGGCAAGAAAAAAGCCGATGTGGAGGAACCTCGCTCTGAGATTCCTCCACATCGGCCTACTCATCGACCTGCACCCGGTTTGTCCGAGATGCCTTTCGACGAGTCTTCCGCTACCAAAACCTATATCAGCCGGAGCCCCTAAAAGGCTCGACTCCCTGTCGAGTATACAGAATCTCAGCCAGAAAGCACGCGAATGTCTCAACCAAATCGGCGAGTGGACAAATTTCGTGACTCGCCTTTGCTCAGCAATCCTGGGAGTCTGTCCCGATACTCCAGGATCGTGAGCGGCAAGGCGCTAGGCGCCGTTTTTTTTAGTTATTTCTGCTATCTACACCGGCGGCTAGTGTTCTGTTGATTTAAGCACCAGTGCAGAAGTTGCTTCGTTTAACCGCGTGCCCATCGGGCCGCGCTTCGCTGCCAAGCGCGGGGCGTTGCCCACGCGGTTAAACGATATTATGCCAAACTACTTCTGCCGAGGTGCTGAGTATGCACAGCCAGCAAATTTGTATAACCCTGAGCCGCAGGCGACGGTTTCCGGTGACACCGTCGCCTGCCGCTCAGGGTTAAACGATTCAATCAACAGACCGCTAGCGCCTTGCCGCTCACAAAATTTGTGAATCAGCACTGACTCCTGGAGACTTTTATTCGCTTACGCTTCGGGTTGGTCTTCAATCTACCACCGGCTAACTCTGTCGTTACAACAGACTCGTCAGCAGCAAACGCAATTTACGCATCTCGCGAAGTCGTTCTTCGCCTTCCATCGTCCGCGGTAACAGGTCCACACTGAGCGAACGCTGATAGCCCGTC
>JAYUVA010000191.1:0-6982 GCA_043754375.1 Candidatus Kuenenia sp.
AGTCGATGCAGACCGAAACGGTGTGGCACTGGCAGACAACCGAATGTGGGACAACCGAATGAATCGCATGGAAATAAGTAACGGACAGCCTGAACGCCCACAGGATCTGTCGCTTTCCAGAATCTCAAAATGTGTCATTCGTGGCCGCGTGAGGTATAGCTGACTGCGGCTCCGAAGGATGCGACCGCACTCTGAGCTGTACACTTTCGATCGAGGTGCGTGTATCCGCCATCGACGAAGATGATCTGGCCCGTCGTATGGCTGGAGCATGGCGATGCAAGGAACACTGCCATGTTCGCCAGTTCCTCAATGGTCGTGAACCTTCTTCCGAGGGGAATGAGCTGTTCCATTTCGGCTTTCGCGGCGGCAGGATCAGGCATGGCTGCCAGGCATTTTTCGTAGAGCGGTGTCCAGGTTTCTGCGGGAAGCACGGCGTTGACTCGAACCCCGTACGGAGCCAGATCGACGGCCCATTCGCGAGTCAGCCCGTTAATGCCGCCCTTGGACGCCGCATACCCCGATGTCCCGCCCTGGCCAGTTTCACAGACCTTGGAGCCAATGTTCACAACGGTCCCTCGTGACTTCTTCAATGCGTCCAGCGCGAAGTGGGTCATCGCATAGTAATGAATCAGATTCCGCCGCAGCGAGTCCACAAAAGCATCGACTCCGGCATCGAGTCCGACGCCGTCATTGACGCCTGCATTGTTCACGAGGATATCCAGCCGTCCGAACCGCGTCAGAGTCTGATCAACGGCATTGCGGCAGGCTTCCACTTCTGCCAGATCACCCTGAATGAAGAAACAGTCTTTTCCCTGGTCCGCATATTCTCGCTCCAGGGATCGGCCTTCTGCATCGCTGCGATTGACGTTGGCCACGCGGGCACCTTCCGCGATCAGTCGACGGACAATCCCAAGGCCAATGCCTTTTGATCCGCCGGTGACCAACGCGACTTTGCCCACAAGTCCCAGATCCATGATTTCGTATCCCGATGTCTATGGTGTTCAATTCCACGACGCCAACCATCGTGATCAGGAACTTGAGTTCCGTGACTCCTGGGGCGGGCATCGACTGCCGCATGGTCGGAGCCGTTCCCGAAGAAGTCAACTCACTGCACAACAATCGCTGAAGGTAACAGTTGGCTGCCAGTCAGGATCATGTGTAAACTGGCAATAGGGTTTGCTGCGGCATTTGTCAGATCGGAGTCTGTTAACTTCGTCTGCGTGTTGAGCGCGCGCATGGAGCATCGTCATGAAAACGTCTTTTCTTCTTCGATGGTCGGCTTTCTGCCTGTCGATTCTGAGTTGCGCTGCGGCAAACGCCGGGCCTGTCGGGATCGGCTGGACTCCGCATGGAGCGTCCACGACTGCCGGATATATCGCTCCCGACGGGAAGCTGATCCTGTTCGACGGTGGAGCGGCAGGCTGGACACCGCAGCCACTGGCTTACCCGCACGTCCTCGTGCCGGGAGGTCCGATTGTTCTGCTGCCTCACGCAGCGGGAGATGTCTGGCCAACGTTGATCACAGTGTCACCGGCGAACAAGCTGCTGCAGATCGTCAACGGTGGTATTCCGCACGTCTTGCTCCCGGCTCACAGTTTTCCCATCGGTGCTCATCTGGAGCTTGTCCGGAACGGCACGCAAAGTCTCGTCATGGGAGTGACGGGAACGGGTGATCTGTGGAGCGTGGATCCATCCACGAATATCGGACATCTCATTAACAGTCCGATGGAATCATTTCCGTTCGGAACATCGATCAGTGCGGTCGCCGTTGGCGGTCAGTATCATGTGTTCGCGGTCGATCATTTTGGGACAATGCATTACTACTTCGGAAGTGGAGGAGCATGGTCGGCTGTGGCCATTGCAGGAGGCCTGATTCCCGGAACGCCGGTGGCCGCTGATGTGTTTCCGATTGGACTGCCACCAGGGCAAAAGCTCAATGTTGCAGCGATCGATCCGACAGGCAATCTGGTGCTGTGGAGCAAGCCGGCAGGATTGCCATGGATGCCGCCCGCCATTGTCGCTGCCGGTCAGTCGCCCGGGGCGCCGCTGGAAATTGGCGACTCATCGTTCGGCCCGATGGTCTCGACCATCAGTGCTGGCGGCAATTGGAATGTCTGGATTCATGACCCGGTCGGAGGCTGGGTGATTCATCCCATGGGACCAGGATTTTTTACTGGAGCCCCCATTGCCTTTGCAACAAGGGTCGGAACATTTTTCACGATTGATCCTCTGGGCCGAATGGTCTGTGCAAACTGGAGCGGCACGGTATGGTCTACCGATTACGCGGTCCCGACACTGGCTTTCACACCAAAGCTTGTCAGTCGCAACTTTGTTCCGAATCCTCAATTGCCGCCCGCAACAGTCACATTGATCAATTCCGGCTCGGACCCTCTCGTCGTGCAGATTGTCGATCTGTTTGATCCTCGGCAACCGCCGGAGGAAAAGATTCCGGCTGGCGGCCAGACTGAGATTTCGCTGGCGCGCGAATCGGGCGGGACCCTGGAAGAAGTGTTCCTCGCTCCAGGTCCAGGCGGACTCCTGCTTGAGCAAACGGCGAGTCACCCGATTCCTCCGGAACAACGATATACTCTGACAATCTGGTCGGATAAAGAGACGTACAAAGTCCTGCCCTTCAAGGGTGCAAAAAAGGGAGCACCGAAGTCGGTGACGGAGGGCTTTAGTCGTCGCACGCAGGTGAGTCTTGGAGTGCTGCCGGTCGCTCCCGGAGAACTGCTGCGTGACGGCGAACAGATGGATCTCGTACAAATTGCCAGACGCCTGAAGAACCCCGGCGCAGTGGTGCATTTCCCAAAGCCCGTCGATCAGCCTTGAGTTCGTCTTGATTCGGTTGTCACCCATTCGTTTGTCTTCTTCACGTCCCCGTAACAACAGACAGTCGTCTGGATTGTTGCGCGACCAGCACGACTTTGAATCACAATTCTGAAATGCCGAATATGTCAGAGACAGACAGTATTCTTGTCACGGCGGCAGTGATTACCCTCGCATATTTCCTTGTCCCCCCGATTCTGATCTACAGCATTCAGCGGTTCCGACGTGATATGCAACTCCTGGAGTTTGATCCCCGGACGTTCAATACTTTGGCGTGGATATATCCCCCGTTCCGACGTGATATGCAACTCCTGGAGTTTGATCCAGCATTAATTCCGAACTCAGGCATCATCGAGCAGTTCTTTGACGAGGCGATCGAGGACATGGAAAGGATCGGGTTTGAATGTCTCGGGGAATACACTTTGCTCGACCTGGTTCCGGGAGCAAGTGCAGTCGTTCAACTCTATCGCAATGTCCGTACACGTGAATCAGCGATGGTGAGCAGTGTCTGGGGAACAGTAGATGGCAAAGTCCAGCAGCGCGTGCAGTACACGGAGTTCATCTGTCGATTTGAGGATGACAGAGTGCGATTGATTCAGACATCTAACATTTCCAGATGCAGTTCGTTTCCAGACAGTATGCATGAATTGAACCGCCGACTTCCTCACGTCAAATCGACTGTCGATTTGTATCACTCTCACGAACGTTTGATGCAACGCCACGATCCCGGAACGCATCGTGTGCTTCGTGTTGATGATGAGTTTCACGGGGATGCTGCGGAATTCCTGCGGCAGGCTGTTCTCATCGAATGTTTTGATGCGCAGATCGCGACAGGATACCTTCAGGCATGTGATGTTGGATGGCGACCAACTGCGTACGGGGCAATCATTATGACGTGGAAGGAACTCTGGCCGATAAAGTCAGTCCTCACGGCTCGTCTCCACAGGCGGGGACGAAGACTGGCGGCTGACCTGGACAATGAATTCGGTCCGTTGCCGAAATGGTAATCAATGTCTTCTCTTAGGCGAGCGGCGGTAAAGAACCTACCCACACTAACCCGAAGCGCCAGCGAGGCAGCCTCGCTGGCGCTTCGGGTTGGTAAATTCTTTACTGCCGCTCGCCTTAAACAGCACGCGGGCTTGTTTGGTCACGTGGACTTGCTCAATGCTCGTCTCGGCGGAGCGAGACGGCTACATTTCCTGAGTTCGCAACTGGATTCTGTTCGGCATGTTGTTCACACTGTCCTGCTGTGCGACTGGACGTATGTGACTTGAAGGCGTGGGCAATGAATCAGGCTCGATACCGAAAACAATGGATCCTCGCGGTTGCGGCGTTCTTACTGCTCAAAACGGTGTCGGGAGACTTGTCGGCGCAGGAAGTCAGTCTCAAGGGGCATTCCGGAGCCGTGATGATGGCGACGTTTGCGGCAGAGGATGGGCGAGTCGCCACGGCCAGTAGTGACCAGACAGCCAAACTCTGGGATGCTGTTACCGGTGCGGAGTTGCAGACCTTCAGCCAGCACACGGGGCCGTTGTACTGTCTGGCCGTAAGTGCTGATGGACGAACACTGGTCACTGGCGCGCAGGATAACACGGTGCGGGTCTGGGATCTGCCGCTCAGTCATCCCATCCGGCGTGTGACAGCTCCGGGTGCTGCGGTGACGGGCTTTGCGTTCAGTCCCGATGGCACACTGCTGCTGGCCGGTTCGGCGGATCACAGTGTCCGGTTAATTGATCTTACGATGCATGGGTCGGCTGCAGCGCCGGCTCCGGTGCTGCCGACGGCAATTCTGCGAGTCGGGCATACAAGTGATGTTCTTGCCACCGCATATCGCAACGATGGAACGTCGTTCGCCACTGCGGATGCCACGGGTCACATTATGGTCTGGAGCCCCGATCTTGATCAGCCGCTGGCTCGACTGCATGGACATCCTGGCAGAGTGACGGCGCTCGTCCTGCCAAACAATGATCAGCGATTGGCGTCGGCTGGGGACGACGGAATCATCCGCGTCTGGCAGCTTCCGACACCGTCCCCGAAAAAACTGGTGCCATCAGATGTCGCTGGGGGCACAATTGCCGTTTTGCCAGGACAGCAAGTGGCTGTCTACTCGCTGGCAAACGGGTTGTGTCGTCTGATCAATCTGCTGACGGGAGAAGTGCAGCGTGAGTTTCCTCAGCCCGACGGCGAGACAACTCAAATCGCTGTCTCACCGACGGGTGCGTGGTTTGCGCGCGCGAATACTGCGGGCCGCATGCAGGTGATCAACGTCAACGACGCGAGTATCATTGGTTCGGTGGCCGGACACGAGGGAGCGATCAAAGACATCGCCGTCTGTCCGGATGGTCTGCGTTTCGCCACCGCAGGGGCAGACGGCACGATGCGACTGTGGAAACAGCCGATTGCTGCCCTGCCGATGCCAGGTCACTCCGGCGTCGTCCGAGGCTTGGCGGCGGCGAGAAGCGGACTGTGGTCGCTCACGATTTCCGATGACATGACCACCCGTCGCTGGAACGCGGCTGGTGCATTGGCCGCTCAATATGGAAACCACACCCAGCCGTTGCGAGCCGTCACGATTCGCGATGACGACGTATTGTTTGCGACAGGGGATGCCGAAGGAACGGTTTGGGTCTGGGATGCTGCCAGCGGTGCGGCTCAGGGAGTCGTGTCGGCTCATTCTGCAGCAGTGACCGCGTTGGAGTTTTCAGCAGATCGCAGCAGTCTGATTACGGCGGCGGCCGACGGCACGATTCGAAGCTGGACGCTGCCTCTTCCATCGCAGAAGCCTGCCGATGGAGTAGAACCGATCAAGCCGGCATGGGAATTTAAGTCGCCCGACGGGACAGGCATTCTGCAATTGGCGCGGCTGTCGCAGGAGCAGGGACTGGTGGCACTGACAGCAGTCGGCACATCGATTGTGCGTCTTCGCTGGGACGGAGCGCCCGCCGATCCGATTACATCCCCCGGCGGAGTTTTGAAACGTCTTGATGTCGCCGCCAACAGAAGTGCATTTCTGGCAACCAGCGATGTCGGACACATTCATGTATTTGAAATCAACGGCTCGCTGCGAAAGTCACTGCCGCCAATTGCCGGGCTGACATCCGCGCGATTCGATCGGGACGGTACGTTTGTCGCCGTGTGCAGGGCTCAGCCTTTCGTGCAAATGGTCAATGTGGCCACCGGTCAGATGCACGAAGAACTGGGCTCAGGAATTCCCGTGATTGATGCTGCCTGGACAGCTCAGGATCAGCGGAGCATCGTCTGTGTCGGCTCGGGGAATGACGGTGTGCTCGTGCAGCGGGCTTTGCTGAAACTCTGGGGCGGAATCAAAGACGGTGCGACTGCCGTCACGTTGTCTCCGGATCAGCAATTCGCATTTTGCGGCGGCACGGATGGCATAATTCGTCAGTGGAATCTGACGGACGCAAACCCGGCAAATATCGAACCTGTGAAATCATTTGCCGGCCATGCAGCACCTGTGGCGGAACTCAGCGTTTCACCCAACGGGCAGCTCCTGTGTTCGGTCAGCGAAGATAAGACGCTTCGTGTCTGGAAAATTGCCGACGGCTCGATCGTCCACGCGATTGAACATCCGAAAGCTGTGGCGTCAGTTTCTTTGTCGCCTGATTCCACACGGGTCGTGACCGGCTGTGCCGATGGCATCCTGCGGGTGTGGGACGTTACGACGGGGCAGTTACTTGAATCGTTTGCCGATCATGCGGCGGAGACGGCCATTCAATCCGTACGCTATTTGAGTGATGGCCAAACAATCGTTTCGTCCGGTGATGATAAGTCGCTCATCTCCCTGCGAACGACGGTGAGCCGATCGGTAGCCGTCCATACGGGAGCCACTCGCAGCATGGTCGCTTACAACGGTGGCGTGCAGGTGATTTCGGCGGGTGATGATGCAAAAGTTGTGATGACGAATCTGGCAACTGGCAACAAGGATCGCGAATTCACGGTCAGCGACCAGAAACCGGTCGTTGTCGTCGTACGTCCGGATGCTCAACGGATAGCCGCAGGCTGCGAAGCGGGCGAGATTCTCGTCTGGAATGCCAACGACGGAACGAAGACATTGCAGGTTCTCAACGTCAATTCCGCTGTGACGGCGATGACATGGAGTCCCGACAATCGCAAGCTGGCCGTTTCTACCGCA
>JAYUVA010000192.1:0-5876 GCA_043754375.1 Candidatus Kuenenia sp.
GCGAAGTGTAAAATCCTGCGCCATACGAGCCAGAGCTTCGTAGACGGCGATGTCGCCATGCGGATGGAACGAACCTGTCGTGTCCCCGCAGATCTTGGCACATTTTCGCGTCTTGCCGTCTGCCGTGAGTCGCAGTCGATCGTACATCACATAGAGGATGCGGCGTTGAACCGGCTTCAGGCCGTCGCGCACATCCGGCAGAGCGCGAGATGTGATGACAGAGAGTGCGTAATTGAGATAGCGCCGGCGGGTTTCTTCACTGATCGGCACAAACTGCACATTCGCGTCGGGTGCCGCATTTTCGTCAAAGAGTACACTGCCTTTTCGATTGGAAGATTTCCGTCGAGCCACTCGGGCGTCCTTTGCCGTAAAAGCATCCTGTCATTTCCTCGGAAACCGAGGACTGCGCACAATTCGGTTCAATGCATGGCTGAACCTGAGCCAATCCTCGTCAGCACATCCACTCAAGGGGACTGTCGATTTAGTTCACAGAGTCAGAAAATTCGTTTAACGGCGAGCCGCAGGCGCAGGCGAAACGCGGCAACGACGCCTGCGGCTTGCCGTTAAACGATTAAAACGACAGTCCCCAAGAAAAGGAGTGTAGTGAACAACCTCTTGATGCGGCAGGGATTTACGATAGGTAAATGGGGCAAAAAAAGCTGATCACGGTGTTTTTTCGGATTGAGAAGGCTCATCCGAGTGAACGTGTTCTGATGCCCATTTCATTGATTCTACCGGTATAGAATGATTCATTCACAGGATCAATACGAGCCGAACAACAAGAGTGTCAGGAGTATTTTCGGCTTCGCACGATGACTGGCGATTGGGCTGAAAAGTGAGCGAGGCAAAAACCTGGCAGAGCGCAGACGGGTTCAGTGTGAATCTGCCACTGCATTTGAAATCAGTACAAACGGGCGTGTTCAGGTTGCTGTCAACCTGCCGCCAATGCGGGCCATCGTACGGTCTGCGGATTCCATGGAGGGGGCTGAAATGCTACGCAAGGGGTTAGTAGCGCTGATGATGGGCGTCATTTGCGCAGGCAGCGCGGTTGCCGCCGAATCGGCAGCGCGGAAGCCGAATCCAGCACCGCCGGGTCTGGTTGGCTGGTGGAAGAACAGAACCTCCGGCCATTACAGGACTGCCGCGGCTTCGACGCCCGCTCAACCGCATGCAGTTCGCACGAACTCAAAACCAACGCCGGGCGGAATTGAACGAGCCGTGGTGAAGGACGCTGAGCGTCAGTCAGTCTCGGTTCGCCAGACAGCCGGAAGTCCCCAGGACGTTCAGGATTCACCGGCTCAGCCGTTACCCGTACCGCCGCAGTCTGTACTGCGAGCTGTACCGGTTGAAAACGCTCCGGTGCTGCCGAACATTTCTAACGTGTCAGGCCCGCAGTATTTCAGTGCGATGCCGGCAGGCTCGTCGAATGTGATTCCCGTTCATCCGGGATCAAACTGGCAAACGTATCAGGCACCGCTGCAGATTCAAAATATCTCGCAAGGTCAGTACGTCTATCCGGCGAGTTCGATGAGTCCTGCGGGACCTGCGTACACGGGCGGGGGCATGATGACTCCGCAACCGAATGGCGGATACACTCCGATGTCTTCACGGGGCCGGTATCCACAAACCGGAGCGGCTCTGTATCCGTCACCGGTTCCGGGCATTCCGCAACAAATGGGCGGAGCCGCCATCATGAATCAGGCGTTCCACCCGCACGAAATGCTTTATTCGCATGAATACCACGCGATGTATCCGCCATATTACTACAAAGTCAACGGTGGGTTCATGGTGACGCCGTTCGGGGTCTGGTCTCATGAAGACTGGAAACTGCAGGGCACGCGGGTCGATGTGAAATACAAATCTCATATCAGTCCCTTCGCATTGTTCCATCCTCCTTACAGCCGTTGATGTGCGTGACGATCCCGACGGGACTTCATTAAAAACAATTTCGGACGGCGGTCATCTGTCTGCACGCCGACGCCACTTGGATCACTCAGTCTTTTTGATCAGGTAGAAGCCAAAATGATCTCCTATTCAAAAACCCTTCGTACGACGGCAATGCTGTGTACGATCCTGATGGCGGGCCTTTCCGCCGGACAGGACGGCGTCGTTCGGATGTCGGATCGGTCAAACAACTCAGCCTCCGATGTCGGGGTCGTACAAATGCCTGCCCAGCAGTCAGGGCCGCCGGTGCAGCAGGCAGCGTGCTCACAAAACGGGTGCGGTAACGGATGCACAATGGCACCCGGCTGTGGCGTGCCGCAGGGAAGTTGCGGCTACTGTCCGCAGCCGAGCGAGTCCGTTTGCAATTCAGGCTGCAACTGTGGCCAGAACTGTAACTGTGGCCAGAACTGTAATGGTGGCTGCAACACAGGGCACGGCTGCAACGCAGGAGATTGCTACGCGGCGACGGACTGCAATCTGGTCTTTTCGTCCACAGATTCATCGGGAATGCCTGCCTGCTGGTGCCAGTACTGCAATTGTGTGCCATGCCAGTGTCGAGACCATCAGGGACGCCGCCACCGCAATGGACGGAGCGGGTCCGACGACGCCAGCGGCTGCGACGACGGCACAACGTTCTTTGCTCACTCCGTCGATTCCGGAACGGGTTCAGCCTGCCGGGACTGCTACCGTGGACAGGCGATGAGCTTCCACAACAAGAACGCTCGACTGGCTGACAAATTATTCGGCTGGATGATTCCCTCCGGATGCTGCGGTCAGGGTTGTCCACCTGTCGGGAAATATCACATGACATATGCCGACCAGCCGGATTACATCAATCCGAACGACACGCAGATCTACGCGACTCACCAGTATGGAATGCCGATCACGGTGCCGTTGGCTCCGAATGTCAACCATACCTACAACTACAGTGCCGGCATTCCATCGAGCCGCATCACGACCATCGGAAACTACAATCCTCAGACTGCACCGCAGCGTCTGCCGCATCAGACATGGTGAGTCAGTCAGATACCGGTCGCCTTAAACTCACCGCTCTGGATTTCTGGAGAAAGACACTATGAAACGTTTAACTTTAGGTCTACTGGCCATTGCCACCTGCCTTGTCGGTGATGGCTATGTATTCGGGCAGATGCCGCAGGGTTGCGACTGCAATCAGGGCGGGTTTCAGTCAGAGGGCACTTACCAACCAACTCAGTGGTATAATTGTCAGTCGTGTGACAATCGTGGCGGGCACCGACAGGGACATTATCGCGCGACTGATTGTCGCGAACCGCATGGTTCAGGTATGACGTCCCTGTGGACCCAACCATTATGTCCAAACAGCTGTGCCGCAAAGTGTTGTGCCACCAAAGCGTATCCGGACGCTGGCTGGAATCCTCCCGCCCACTTGCCTGTCAACTATGACGGAGCCTGGTACGGTTCCTACCTGCCACAGCATGCGTACGGATCTCCAGGCGGTGGGTTCATCGCCAACTATCCGACAGTCTACCAGCCAACGGATACGACTCAGTTGGGTTACTACTACAACAAGGTGCCGACCTGGCAGTCTCGTTCTGACATGATTCCGCCCGTGCCGTACCCAGGCAACTATCACGCTCGCGTCTGCCCACAGGGTGGAACTGGTTGCCACTCATTTTACGGAACAACTCACGGTTCAGCTTCATCTTCCTGCCAGGCCTGCAACAACGGTCACTATTCCGTTGCACCACAGTCTGCATCACCGAATGGTCATCAGGCCGTTCGTGCCGCCCGCCCTCAGCGTCAAGGACTGCTCGGCGGATTCCGCCTGGCGTCTATGACGGAAGTATTCGACTAACAAGGGCTGCGAGCCATAAATCTCCTCCTTGAGAGCCCGGCAAGTCACCATGCTTGTCGGGTTCTTTGTCGTTTGGTGCGAGGAGATATGCCGCACGCAGTTGGTATGAACCCGTTGATACTCCGCGCGGTCAGAATTGAGGTTTTGTGAGCGCCTTGCGGCTCACTCAACAACACCTCCCTCAGTCCTGACCGCGCGGAGTATAGCTGCGCGCCCGGCGAACAGCGTCCCGCTGGCTGGATCCCCACGCGAAGGGCGTTGCCCATGCGTTTAAACGAATGTACCATCCGCAACCGCGCGAGGTATCATGCGGCTCAGAGAATGTCGCGGATGACATGGCCATGGACATCGGTGAGCCGGCGCTGGATGCCGTTTTGGTAATAGGTCAGGCGTTCGTGGTCGATGCCCAGCAGGTGCAGCGCGGTGGCGTGCAGGTCGTAACTGTATGCTGGGTTCTCGGCAGCTTTGAAGCCGACGTCGTCGCTGGTGCCGTAACTGGTCCCGCCTTTGATGCCGCCACCGGCAAGCCATGACGTAAAGACTCCCGGGTTGTGGTCGCGGCCAAGCTGCTTACCCTGCATAAAGGGTTGCCGACCGAATTCTGTCGTGCAGAAGACCAGCGTCGAATCCAGCAGGCCGCGCGATTTGAGGTCACTCAGGAGAGCATGCACGCCGGTGTCCAGAATGCGGCCCCAGTAACCATGATCTCGAACGATGTCTTCGTGAGAATCCCAGTTCGGGCGGATCTTTTTGGAACTGGTGTTCTCCGCACCGCAGAAGATCTGAACGAAGCGCACGCCACGTTCGACAAAGCGGCGAGCCAGCAGGCACTGCCGACCGAACGGACCGATGTCTTCGTCGGCGAGTGCATACAACTGGTGGATCGATTCCGTTTCGCGGGCCAGATCCACAGCTTCGGGCGCACTCAATTGCAGCTTCGCCGCAAGTTCGTAGCTGGCAATGCGGGCGTCGAGAAGAGAATCCGCCGGACGCTCATCGGCATGCTGACGGTTCAGAAATCGCAGAAAGTCCCGCCCTGCCCCGCCGAAATTGCTGTGTGCATTCGGCGGAAACAAATTTGCGATCGGCGGCTTGTCAGTGGCTGTTTCAATGATGGTGCCCTGATGCACGGCTGGCAGAAAACCCGCGTTCCAGTTACCAGACCCGCCCGGCGGCAGGCCACGCACGTCAGGCAACACAACAAACGAAGGCAAATTATCTGTTTCGCAACCAAGTCCGTATGTGACCCACGATCCCATGCTGGGAAAGCCCGGCCGAATGAAGCCGCTGTTCATCATGAACATCGCCGGCCCGTGCAGAGCCGACTTATTCTGCATCGAATGGATGAACGCCATGTCGTCCACGTGTCGCCTCATCAGCGGAAACAGGTCACTCAGCCAGCGACCGCATTCCCCGTGCTGTCGAAATCGCCAAAAGCTCTTCGCGTACGTTCCCGCAACTCCGGCGAACGTCTGCTTGCCAAGTTCCGCGTCGAAGGCTGAACCATGAGCCCGTTCCAATTCAGGCCGGTAGTCCCACGTGTCCACATGACTCATTCCACCCGGACAGAAAATCTGGATGACACTGCCCGCCGTCGGACGATGGTGACACTTGCCCGCCAACGCTGTTGTTTCGCTTCCGCTGTGTGGACGTCGGTCGCCTGCCGCTGCTGCCGATTCGCCCGCCAACATGGCCGCCAGCGCCGTCGCACCAAAGCCATCACCGAGTTGGCTGAGGAAGCCGCGACGTGGAACTCGCATGGTGCGTAGATGGCAAGAATTCATGTTTATACTCCACGCGGTGATGATTGAGAGAATTGGCGAGCGGCATGCGTCAGCTTGCCGGTACAAAAACGATATACCGGAAGGCACACGCCACTCCGCTCGTCGGACTCATTTCTGGCCTCGCGAAGTATTGTTTCCGGCACAGGTGTGTTTGCTAATGCAGACACGACGTGTTGATTGTACGAGTTTCTCGAATGATGCACAGGTGACGCAAGGATCCGCAGATTCGGGAGTCGCTGACTCCCGATTTGGTGAGGCGGATTCACTGACTGCCGGATTTGAGGGGCGCTGACTCCCGAATTCAAACCGCTGGG
>JAYUVA010000193.1:0-7058 GCA_043754375.1 Candidatus Kuenenia sp.
GAAATGTAGCGCAGGGTACAATTGTCGCTGCTGCTGAATGCTTTGAAACGCCGTTTGAAGTGATAGTGATTTGGTACAGTTTGCTTATACATTCAAATGTTCAACCGACATGAAACTCACTTTTCCGGCATACAATTTTCTACGTTCGCAGTTTCTATGGTGCTTCATTTCCGCCATTGTCTTCGGAATATCTACGACGGAGGCACATGGCCAAATCGTTGAGTATCAGCGAGACAGCAGCAATCTGAACGATTCACTATTCTCAGAACCGTCCTCGATTCTGGGTTCTCCAACATTGCTGAGCTGGTATTCCGCGCCGAAAAGCACTTCATCCGAACCGCTCGGGCCGATCACCACGGATCGGCCGGATTTTACTGAAGCCAGTTCAACGGTCGGGGCTAATGTCGCACAGGTGGAAATGGGCTACACATTTACACACGACAATGAAAGCGTAGCCATTGGATCTCATTCAACTCCGGAGGCACTATTTCGTATTGGGACCCCCATCAACTGGCTGGAACTGCGACTCGCCGCAAACCGTCTGCAAGAGAACACGGGCTCCGTGTCGCATGGTGGAGCCGAAGATTTGTATCTCGGGGTGAAACTTGGCCTGACAGCTCAGGACGGCATGTTGCCCGAAATGGCGCTCGTCCCGCAAATGACCGTCCCGACAGGCGGAAGTGTATTTACAAATCATCAGGTGCTGCCCGGTGTCAACTGGCTGTACGGCTGGGATGTCACGGACTGCCTATCGACGGCCGGGAGCACTCAATTCAATCATGCGGTGGATTCCGGGACCGGCACGGGCTACACCGAATGGGCTCAATCATGGACCGTAGGCTATTCACTTCACGATCGAGTCGGCATGTATACCGAATGGTACGCACTGATGCCAGACAATGCGGAGACCGCTCAAGTCGAACACTACGGCAACGGTGGATTCACATTCTTATTGAACGACGATATTCAATGGGACATCCGCGCGGGGGTTGGGCTCAATGATGCCGCAAATGACTACTTCCTTGGCACTGGCCTGTCGATCCGATTTCGAAAACGTTGACACTTGATTTCTCCGATCAACTCGAACCATCGGACTCCGCGTCTCTTCTCGATGTGTTATTGCCGGAATTCGTTCCGCTTCCGGGCATAAACGGCATTCCGCTAATTGCTTTGACCTTGAACTGGCACGTTGGCGGACCGTTTCAGGGTCGTGACACGGATGATATGCGGAACAGATGCCTCCTTTTCGGTGACTTCTTCCTCTTCGGTAACTCGTTCCAGATTTCCGGAGAGGAGGACTGGTTGACCGACGAGCGATTCAGCTTTGACTTGCAACGTGGCATCAGAGGCGACGTCAATTGGCCAGATTTCGCCATCCGTATCAATCGTCATCCAGGGATAGTCGTCCCTGCGAGGATCTGCGGCGCGAAGCGTACCTTGCATCGTCAGTCGGGCTTCCTCTTCGTCTTTCGTTGCATCGTGTTCGGAAAGCTTTTTGACGTCGATGATCCAGCGGACCTTTACCTCGGAGCCGCCAATTTTTCGGAGTGTACCAGTCACTACAACGGGTTCTTTATGGTGCTCCTTCGCGAATTGTCGTGCGGCATCGTCGTGCAGTTGGAGTTCCCAGACCATGCGATTGAAGGTGATCGTGGTTCCCGTGGTTTCACCGCCGATGGCAACGACTCCATGCCGCAAGCGACCGCGACACTCGACTGAGACGGACGGGTCAGGACGAGTTTCATCAGTCATGGCAAACATTGACAGAGTCAGGCCGATTCCGGTGAGCAATTTCAACATTCTAAACTCCATCTGCGAGCGGGTTTTCAAACTATCCGTCACCAGGTGGCGAATCGCGATGTCATTGAGCGAGCTACCGCAGCCGGGAAGGATCCACAATCATCCGATTTTCAACGAGTCGCAGTCGTGGGGCTTCGGTGGAGGGTGGAGTGCCATCCGATGGGCTTCTGGACAGAAAAGAAATGTCGAGTACTCCACCCGGAACTCTTGCGGGTGCTGCCTGCCCCCAAAGGTCTTTAAGGGCGGCGACCGGACGGGCATTCTCGTAAATCAGATCCCGCACTTTGGTCATCTGCGCTGGAGTCGGAGTCGGAGTTGAGAACGTATTTCCCCAGACCAAGGCTGCAGCACCCGCGACATGTGGGGCAGCCATCGAAGTCCCGCTGTAAGTGTCATATTTGTTATTTCGTACCGTGCTGAGTATATCGACTCCGGGTGCCCCGATATCGACCGATTGCTTCCCATAGTGACTGAATGAACCACGGGCATCCTTATCATCAATCGCGCCCACTGAAACGACGTTCGCTGAACGGAGTGACGATGGATAGCTCGGTCGTTGGTCATTGTTGTTCCCTGTTCCACCTGTATTTCCCGCAGCGACCACAAACAGGACACCCATCCGTTCCGCACGGGCAACAGCCTCGGCGAGTTCCGGCGAGTTGTCGGGGCCACCCCAGCTGTTGCACAGAATGTGCGCACCATTGTCGACCGCCCAGTCAACGCATTTCACCGCATCTGAAGTCGAACCCGAACCATCTGGTCCCATGAAACGAAGGGCCATGATCTGTGCCTTCCAGTTCACACCGACCACGCCAACACCGTTGTTTCCAACTGCAGCAATCGTGCCGGCCACATGGGTCCCGTGGTTCTGCTCATCCAAAGGATCGTTGTCGTTCTCAAAGAAGTCGTATCCATGCTGTCCCCCTCGGGACCACATATTGTCCTTTAGGTCGGGATGTTTGTAATCGACACCTGTATCAATGACGGCCACAATAACTTTCGTTGAATCGTGAATGCGAGGCCATGCCTGTGTGGCGCCGCTATTCTTCATACCCCAAAGCTTGTTGAGATTCGGATCGTTCGGTGTGGAGTCCGCGACGGACGGACGGATTTCCCCAGCTGCTTCGATCTGAGGAATGGACATAATGTAGTCTGGAGCCACATAGGCCACTGCACTGTCTGCCATCAGAGTTTCAACGGCGTCTGAAGTCACGGCTCCCCGGGGCTCGACGATCAGGAACGAACCATTTTCGTAATCCTGAATCATCTGCAGCCCGGCGGCCTTGAGTGTTTCATTGGAGGGCTTGTTGTCCTCATTCGAATAGCTGATCAGGAGCCGAGTTGATCGCTCCTCGATGTTCGGGCTTTCCGATTCAACACTGGCAGCCATCGAGCGCATGGTCTGCTCTTGTCCGGTCGGAACCTCAAACACCGCTCTCCCATCACGGCAGACGCCCAGGTAGTGGGATTTAGCGCTACGGACGAGAACCAGTTCCGATGAGAGCCGCTTCTCCGACCGGCATTTCGCGCGAAGGCAGAATTCTTTCGCAAGCAGAGGCTGGCACATGAAGTCAAGTACTACGCAGGCCAGGAGCAGAATGCGATGTGTTCGCAGTTTCATGGATTCCTCAGGTCTCAATAGGAACGATCGCGCACAAGAATCGTTGTCGATGTTGAGCAGTCCGGACATAGCCAATAGAAGTGACTTCTGTATCGTCCATGTCGTGGCAGATCCATGGTGTAAACGCTTTCTGGACGCATCCTCTTGCAGCGGACGCTAACGGAGAGTGTCAATTCGGTACAAGGTCGTTCTCCCGGGACAGACATACGGTGCCCGCTGCGAGCTGTCAGCGAACCGGCAGAATTGACCTTTTCCTGTATTGCGGTATTGCATACATTGCCGTTCCTCTCATGCTTGCGGCAACAATCGCCAGAAAACCTCATGGCTGCCTCTGCTGCAAGCAAAAAAATCTCCTGGTTGTGATCTGGGTCTCAAGCGACTCATAACATCCCGGCATCTGCCGTGAATGTTTGCGTCGACTCCGGATTGCAGCATCCTCTTTCGCTGCTTCGACGACCATGAAAATTTCACTGCCGCATGTGTTGCTGGGGCTGGGATGCTGCTGCGCGTCTACACAGTTCCTCGGGTGTATGCCGGCAGCTGGAAGGCGTACGTTTCCGATTGTGTATCCCGGTCAGCCAGTCGGAGGCTACAATCCATACCCGTATCCCGTCGGTTATCCGCCATTTCCTGGTGGCCCAGGCATACCGATTGTGATGAATCCCGCCCCTTCTCCCGGGACAACACCGACACCGCCGAATATCCCGTTGCCGAATCCCGGCACAATACCAACAATTCCCGTAGGGAATCCAAAACCAGTACCTGCACCATCGGAACCGAAGGACGATTCGACCGCCTTCTGGAGTCCGTGGCCACTGCCTCCACGCGGAAATCAAGTTGCGGCACGCTCGGTGAGCTTTGAGGGTACAGCTGCAGATGTCGTGACTCGGCGAGGCTTTCGAGCGAGTGGTCAGCATGATGCGGTTGCTGGAGATTCCGGAAGCTACGTTCGCCAAACGCAACTCATCGAAGACGCCATCCCCACAGCGAACGAAGATCTTAAATATCGAGGCGGCAGAATTATTCGCGACCTTTTTTACGTCAATCTTTACGTCAGTGGCGACACAGAATGGTCCGCAGCAGATGTTGAGCGAATCGACGGCAGTCTGTCAGCGGCGATGCGCGACGAGCATTTGAACAATGTGCTGTTGCAGTACTACAACAATCAAGCCATCAGTTCCACCGCATTACTGTCGCACCCTCTCGTGGGCTACACACCCAAAACGGTCACTCGCGGCGATATTCAGAACTATGCTGCCTATCTTCACCAGCAGGGGTTTCTTCAGGCCTATGACCTCAAAAATACGGTCTTCAATTTTCTGCTGCCTCCAGGAACGGTTCTCACAGCAGATCGCGGAGCCGCGAATGCCCAACGTGAAACCAGCAATCCCCAAACGATTGAGACCCTGGACATTGTGCCGAAAGATGATGGGGTTGACTCCGTAAAAGGGTTGGGGGGTTATCATGGATCTGTTGTGACCGCTGACGGCGGAAGAATCTATTTTTCGGCCGATGTTTATTCGCAACGCTTTGCAAATGGAGCCACGAACGGTATCCCCGTGTTCAATGAACCGTGGAAGAATGTTGTAGCAACGCTCTATCACCAACTCGTCGAAGCTCGTACGGATCCCGATGTAGAAGATGCGATTCAAAAATCCTCCGATCTGAATACCGGCCGCTACCTTGGCTGGGTTTCGGACACTGGGCAGGAAATTGGCGACCTCGCGATTCACGCAAACGTTCCCATCACGAGCGTGATACGAGAAGTTCCGCTCGCAGACGGAAGCGCCACAGTTCCTGTGCAGTTGCCGTATTCCAACTTTGTTCATGGCCCCGAAGGCCCGATCACACAGCCGCACCCGCTTCCCTAACGCTGACGAGTTGAAGGGACTACGGAATGCGATCTGAAATCGCATGTGCATCATGCCGACAACAATTGGCAATACGTCTGATCACATTTCAAATTCGCAGCAGCAGGAAACTGCGGCGCTTTCATACGGGCTCGTCGATCCGATCTCGCAAACGATGATTTGATTTCTCCGATCAACTCGGATCATCGGACTCCGCTTCCCTTCTCGATGTCTCATCGCGGGAATTCACTCCGCTTGTGGACTTAAACGGCAGCGCCAGCATCTGCGGCAATCGATCGACCTGTAATTCGCCGCGAAGTTGCAGTACTCCGATGATCATTTGCTCGTGGCCAGCCGCTGGTTGGGCGCGATATATTCCAAAGAGAGAATCCCAGCACGACAGATTGAATCCAAAATTGCTGTTCGCTTCGCTGCGGATCACCGAGTGATGGACGCGGTGCATGTCTGGTGTAACGACAATCCGGCGAAGCACGCCGTCCAGCCACAATGGAATTCGCACATTGCTGTGATTGACATCGCGGTGGCGTTGAGCAGTACTTCGAAGACGACGACAGAGACAGCCGATGGACCCAGAACCACGATCACCGCGAGTTTGATGAACGCGGAAAGCAGGATTTCCAGCGTGTGGAACCGCAGACCTGTGGTTACGTCGAAGTCCTGGTCAGCGTGATGGACCATGTGCAATCGCCAGAGCACAGGAATTGCATGAAACAGAACGTGTTGAAGATAAATTGCAAAATCGAAAACGACAATTGCCAGCAGAATCTCCAGCCACGACGGCCAGTCAAATTGCTGCAACAGTCCCCAACCCCGTGCGTCAGCAGCAATGGCGATGCCGACGGACGTAATAGGAACGATGAGCCGCACCAACACCGTGTTCGGGGCGACCAGACCCAGATTGCTTGCCCAGCGAGGTCCTTTACGAACGGCCAACCGACGACGAGGCGTCAGTAGTTCCCAGAACGTCATGAGGACCAGGATAGACAGAAGAGATCCCAGGCGCACACTGATTTCGACTTGGCCCGACATAGATTTTGATAGCCTTCCTGCTACGACTGAAAACTTTGGCGATGACGCTGCGTGCAAATCGTTCTGGCATTGGGAAGATTGAGTCCGTTAGAACCTTGTTCACAACATGCTGACGCCCATCCTTGCTCACTTCGGACCGTAAGCGAACCAAACGCCAATGCCGCTGGATGCCAGCAGGAATCCAACAGCCATTGCTGCCCAGAATCCAAGGCCGAGTCTCTCAGCAAAGGCCAGCGGCAAAAAGAAGGGAAGTCCGAGCGGTACCAGTATCAATGTCTCACGGGCCAGACGTGAGACGTTCTTCAAGTCATGATTTTTCAGCCACGCCGCACCAAATGCCAGAATGCTGATCAAAGGCAGAGTCAGCAGTAAGGCCCCAAGCCGCGGTGAGCGCCGAGCCAGCTCCGAAACGATCAGAATGATTAGCGCCGGAATAATGAACCGAATGATTAGTGAAAGCATGTTTGTCGATTGCCTTAAGCAGAAGTCAGGGCGACATTGTCCGAACCAAAAACAGATTGCAATACGTGTCTTTCATGCTGAAGATTCACGCTTCGCGCAATGCATTGACGATTGGAACAGTCGCGGCCTGAATTGCAGGTGCCAGCCCAGCCACAACGCCCACAGCCACCGAAATAACCGTTCCTGACCCGGCCAGCCACCATGACGGACGAAAAGCGATCGTTGCACCTTCGGCACCGATCGCGAAACCTCCAACCGCCAATAAGCCCAGAGCA
>JAYUVA010000194.1:0-5447 GCA_043754375.1 Candidatus Kuenenia sp.
GGACTTCTGCCAAACTCACCCATCGCAATGACCATCACCTTGTCCAACAATCCTCGACCTTCAAGATCGCTCACGAGTGTCGTGATCAAGTGATCAAACAACGGCAGCAGCGGCCCAAGTCCTTTTGAGATGCCTCCATAGGGCGGAATGTTGTCTCCGTGAGTATCCCAGGTCCCTGAAGCGCCGTGGTAACTCAGGTCCAGAGTAACGAACGTCGTCCCCGCTTCCACCAACCGCCTTGCAATCAATGCCTGTTGACACCACAGGTGCTTGCCGTAACGCTCACGAACCGCTGCGTCTTCCTGTTTCAGATCGAAGGCGCTGCGCGCACGTTCACCCAACAGCAGTTCAACGGCCTGTTGCTGGTACGCATTCAGTGCCGCCAGAGATCCATCCTGATCAAGTCCAGCCTTCATCTGATCAAACTGCTGTAAAAGACTGAGACGTTCATGCAGGCGGGATTCCGACAGTCCGTTTTGCATTTGAAACAAATCACCACCGGTCAGGCGGCCCGTGTCGACGCCGACATCCGTATAGACCGGCAGCGTCGTGGCTTTGTCGCAGATAAACGGATCGTATTGTTTACCGAGATAGCCGGCAAACGCCAGATGCGATCTTGATTTCATGAACGCCGCATAGGGCGGCATCGTCGGATCGTTCGCGCCATGATGTCTGGCAACGACAGACGCCAGAGACGGATACTTGACAGCTTCCGGATTGACGCGAGGTTCGGCCTTGAGGTTTGCCGTCTGAAACACCGTGTTGGGTTCATGGTTACTGTGCCGCGAATCGACGGATCGGATGATCGTGAACTTGTCGAGCATCGCGGCCTGCTTCGGCAGGTGTTCGCTGATGACCACACCGGGCAGCTTTGTCTGAGTCACACCAAACGGCCCGCGATTGATCCACGGCCGGTCGGGCTTGCTGTCCCACGTGTCGATATGACTTGGCCCGCCCGCCATCCATAGCAGGATGACACTTTTCCCTGACGGCAGAGAATTGCCGCTCACCGCTCCTGCTGCCCGAGCCTGTATCAGACCAGGCAGCGACAGTCCTGCGATGCCCGCCATTCCGGCCTTCAACATCGAACGGCGCGTTTCGAGAAAAATGCCCTCACGAGTCCGACCAAAGAAATTGCCGAACGAATGACCAGCATGTTGAGGCGCAATGCAACTGTGTGCAGGGTGCGAATTCAACGGCATCAAAACTCTCCGGAGGGAAGACATATCGGAGAAAGGCGGGATTACCTCAGTAGAGCCTAGCGATTGACAACGCCTCGCACAAGAAGCAATCGCGGTGAGACGTTGAAGATGGTTGCTGTCGTTGAATGGTGGTCGCGTTGCGATTCTCTGCAGAGCAGCGGCGTGAGGTAGACTGCGGTGAAACCGCAGGTCATTGGCTACCCATATCGCACGCGGTTGACATTGGCGCGTTTAACCGCGTGCCCAGCGGGCCGCGTTTGTTTTATCTGAAATTTCGTATTTGAGAGTTGAGATCTTAAATACGAAGCGCGGGGCGTTGCCCACGCGGTTAAACGAATATGCCATCCTGAACGGCTCGCGGTAAGTGAGCGGATGCAACCTCTGAAGCTGGCGCCGTCGGCCCCCGCAGAAAAGAATTCAGTTACTGCGGTGTGCAGAGCACCGTTGCCGTTTCGATGATGGCTGGTTGTTTTGGCTTGTCGCTCTGATCCGTCGGAAGCACTCCGATCTTCTTGACGACTTCAAGGCTGGCATCATCGGCAGTCCTGCCAAAAACCGTATACTGTCGATCAAGCGAGGCTTGAGTTCCCAGGCAGATAAAGAACTGGCCACCCGCCGAATTCGGGTCACTCGTACGAGCCATCGACAGCACGCCGGCGACATGTGGCGTCTTGTTAAATTCGGCCTTGATCGTATAACCAGGCCCGCCGGTTCCGGTTCCGAGCGGACAACCACCCTGAATCATGAACCCTTTGATGACACGATGAAATGTCACACCGTTGTAGTAGCCGATCCGTGCCAGGCCAATCATGTTCTTACAATGTTCTGGTGCATCGCCCGGCAGCAGGTTCAGCAGGATGCGACCCTGATTTGTGTTCAGTTCGATCTGGTAATTATTTGTTTTGAAGTCGATATCTTTGTTCGCAGCTGTCACTTCAGGTTGGCGATTTTTGCTCATGTCGTCTCTCAAATCCTGTCATTGGTCAACGTGTAAAAAATGTCCGAAACTGTCGCAGACTGCCGAAGTGTCGGGAATTGAGGAACAAACGCAAGCGTAGAGCGGTTTTCATAACCCTGGCAGGCGTAGTACAATCCTTCGAAATCTCAACCCCCACCGCTCTGAGGGACTGTCGTGTTAATCGTTTACCGGCAAGCCGCAGGCGTCGGTGCCAGGTCGCCTCCGCCTGCGGCTCGCCGTTAAACGAAATTGGCGACATTGAAGATTAAAACGAGAGTCCTCTGACCGGGCGGAGGCTTCACTTCCCGTTGTGCGATTTTCACTGAAATACCTATGAACGCATTGCTGAAGAAACTTCGTATCCAGTCAGTCAACGCCGGGGCTTGTTCCGGATCTGACTTGTGGGCATCCGGTGCGGAGCGACTCACGTCATATTCACCATCCACAGGCGAAGCGATTGCCGATGTGATGCTGGCGGATGTCGGTGATTACGATGCAGTCGTGGCGCGGGCTCAGGCCGCATTCCTGAAATGGCGCAGCGTGCCGGCACCGATCCGTGGGCAGTTGGTTCGCGATCTCGGCAATCGACTGCGTGCGCTCTGCGAGCCGCTGGGCGAACTGGTCGCTCTGGAAATGGGAAAGATTCGCGCGGAGGGTATTGGCGAAGTTGAGGAAATGATCGATATCTGCGACTTTGCGACGGGGCTTTCCAGACAGCTGTGCGGCAGCACAATGCACTCCGAACGACCCGGACATCGGATGTACGAACAGTGGCATCCGCTCGGGCCGATCGGCATCATTAGTGCCTTCAATTTTCCAGTGGCCGTCTGGAGCTGGAATGCGGCGCTGGCAGCCGTGTGCGGTGACACGATGATCTGGAAACCGTCACCAACCACACCGCTCTCCGCTATCGCCATCCAGCATCTCTGCAATGATCTGATGTCCGATCATAAAATCGAGGGCCTCTTCAATCTTGCCATTGGAACAAACGAAAACGTCGCACAGCGGATGCTCGAAGATCGTCGGTTGCCACTCATCAGCTTTACAGGTTCGTGTGAAGTCGGAAAACATGTGGCGGAAGTTGTCGGTCGGCGGATGGGAAAGACGCTGCTGGAACTGGGCGGCAACAATGCCATTATTGTAGAACCCGATGCAGATCTCGATCTGGCGATTCGCGGCATTCTGTTCGGAGCTGTAGGAACTGCCGGTCAACGCTGCACGACGACGCGACGTCTGCTGGTGCATGAGTCTGTGATCGAAGACGTGCAGGCCCGGTTGCTGCAAGCCTATGCACAGGTGAAACTTGGTGATCCGCTGGATCCCACGACGCTCATGGGGCCGCTCATCACGTCTCGATCGGTCGAATTGATGATGCAGGCCATTCAGCAAGCTGTCAGAGAAGGGGGCTCAGTCATCTGCGGTGGCAACGCCTTAAGCGATCGACCAGGACACTACGTACAGCCGACTATTATCCGCATGCCTGAGCAGTCGAATCAGGTGCGCCACGAGACATTCGCTCCGATCCTGTACCTGATGAGTTACCGCGATTTCGACCAGGCCATCGCAATGCACAACGATGTGCCGCAGGGCTTGTCGAGTTCAATCTTTACATCCAACCTGATCACTGCCGAAAAATTCCTTTCCGCAGCAGGATCAGACTGCGGCATCGCCAATGTCAACCTCGGAACGAGCGGCGCAGAAATCGGCGGCGCATTCGGCGGAGAAAAAGACACGGGCGGTGGACGTGAATCCGGTTCCGATGCGTGGAAGGTCTACATGCGCCGCCAGACGAACACCATCAACTGGTCCACATCCCTGCCGCTGGCCCAGGGAATTCAGTTTGGCTGAATTGCTGACTGACTCACCGGATCACCATGGGGATAGTTCGTCATAGGTGCAGTCGCGGATGTTTGTTATAGTAGGTCCATTCTGCCGGAATGGACTACTGCACCCGTTCGTCCTACCAAAGGCGTATTCACTTCAATACTCTTAGTTCTACGGGTAGGATTTCCCGCCGTACGAATCTCTGACTCGAAATTCTCAGAGCCTGGAGCAATCGGAGTTTTGTCCAGAGCCGATCGACTCACTACACTCGGAGGCTGATCTGCGGCGTCATCGCTCCTGGACGACATTTGTCGCCTCGTCCTTCTTCCTTGCGGCTCGACCACTCTCGACAAAACGCGGCCACGGAGGTTTTTTCAGAGGTTCTCAGTAAATACACTGGCCACTGGATGTGCCTGCATCAACCGATGGCTCACAATAGCCGACGTATCGACTTCCGTCTGCCACTATTCGCGATTCAACGGAGACCTTTAACTATGTGCCTAAAACCATGTCTGCTCCTGTTGTGTTGTCTGATTTTGTCTGGCGGCGGTGCGGTGGCGGACGATGCGGCTGATCCCAAAAAAGCTTACCTTACCGGCGAAGAGGCCGGGCCGGAGTTCGCCGTTCAGGGCGAGTACACCGGAACGATTAAGGTGGGTGATAACGAAACCAAACTGGGCGTTCAGGTTGTTTCCGAAGGCAAAAACAAAGTGGCATGGGCTGCGTTCATCGGTGGCCTGCCCGGCAATGGCTGGGATGGCAACGCGCCAATGCGCGGAGCAGGTGAAGTAAATGGCAAGACCGCCGTGCTCAAGGGCGAAACGGGACAAGGCGAGATCAAGGACGGCAGTCTGGTGATTATCAACGCTGACAAGGTGCGTTTGGGTGAGATTTCAAAGACAACTCGCGTGTCATCTACGAATGGACGCAAACCGCCGGAAGGAGCTGTGGTGCTGTTTGACGGAACAACTGCCGATCACTTCGAAGGCGGCAAGCTGAGTGAAGACAAGCTGCTGTTGCCGGGTGTCACCAGCAAAGAAAAATTCGGCAGTTTCGAACTGCATGTTGAGTTCATGCTGTCGTACATGCCAAACGGTCGTGGCCAGGGACGCAGTAACAGCGGATGTTACATGCAAGGGCGTTACGAGGTTCAGATGCTGGACTCATTTGGCCTGACCGGCGAAGACAACGAATGCGGGGGGATTTATGAAATCCGCAAACCCAACGTCAATATGTGCTTCCCGCCTCTGAGCTGGCAGACATACGACATCGAATACCACGCCGCAAAATTCGACGCCGCCGGCAAGAAGACTGACGATGCCTGGATGACCGTCAAACACAATGGTGTGGTGATCCACGAAAAGGTCAAACTCCCTCGCGGCACACGTGCAGCCCCGGTTGCCGAAGGAACGGAAGACGGCCCGATCTATCTCCAGGACCACGGCGATCCTGTGCGTTATCGC
>JAYUVA010000195.1:0-3061 GCA_043754375.1 Candidatus Kuenenia sp.
AAGCCCATTCGCCGTGACGATAGCGAGGCGACTGTCCTGCCCATTCACAAACGTGATGGGCTGGTCGATCGCCGCGAAGTCAGGGTTCACTTCGGGTGCCGTGATCACCGTCACATCTTCATGCGGCCAGCCGGACTTACTGCGTCTCCAAAGTCGCAATTGCGATCCGCCTGCGTAATGTCCCCATGTCAGCATCAGTTTATCACTGGGCGACAGCTGAATCAGCACCGTCCCGGATTTGGCTGGCTGCCCACGATCTTCCGCGTTGTCCGGGATTCGTCCGTCCATCGGTTCCCGCATAATTTCCTGTTGAATCGACAATGTCATGGGATCGAGTTCCAGCAAACGCACCTGATCGCGTTCGCGTGTACCAACCATGAGAAGATCACCAGCGTTCGTGAAGGCAGCCGCCGTGGTCATGGCCTCAAACAGCTCCATGCCGCGGGTTTCAGTGCGATCCTTCAGGTTCAGGCGAGTCAGTATTGGATCCGCCATCCCGGTCATACCCAACCGTCCAAGAATCAGGGTGTTCGCATCTGCAGACACCGCTGTCGCAGACACTGGCTGCAGAAGGTCGGTATCGGCATGTCCCGTTGTAATCCGGAAACGCGTGGCAGCAGGCGAGGGCAGCAGAACATGCTGCGACGAATTCAGCATCAGACTCTGTGTCGGCGCGGGCTGAGTCCAGTGTCGAAGTGCTGTGCCGGTTGTCAGATCAAAGAGACTCAAGGCTCCTGCCAGCATGGGTTGTTCAGTCTGATCACCTGCAGCGCGGTGCGAGGCTGCGACCGTTGTGCCATCGTCTGAAATGGACAGCAGCACCCGTGACCAATTCCCCGCAGGGAACTGCAGCTGCGTCGTCGTCTCCCCTGCACGCAAGGGCGGTCCGTCGGGCACTTCCGCAGGATCAGTTCCCAGGCTGTCAGCCAGCGAGTTTTCTCCGCGATGCCGCAGAATCTGCTTTCGCAGTTCAAGCCGTTTTGCGGGCTCTTCTGCAGATCGCAGCTGATGAGCGTACAGGGCCAGTGTTGCATCCGCAGGACGAATTCCGGCAAGGCTCAGATCGACCTCGGCTGCTGCTTCAGCGACACGGGTTCGAGTCGGTCGCGTTTGTTTCGAAGCGGGCGTTGCCGCACCGTTCTGCGTCAATGAGTCATCGACAACAGTTTCTTCCAGAGTTTCATCGCGTGGCAATTGATACACCATTTCAGAAATCTGATTGCCCGATTGCGGCGTCTGCGGGATATCAAACAGTTGAGCCTGACGGTCGCCGCCGATCGATAGAATCCCGTGCGGCGTCACACAGAGCTCGATCACGGGTGCTGCGTGCCGCTTCTTGATCTGCTCGATTCGCTTCTGAGCCGCATCAAAACGTACAACATTTCCGTCGATCGTGCCAAAGTAGATCGTCTGGCTGTCCGGGATCGAACAAATGCTGGTGATGGAACTCACCGAATCCTGCACGTCAGGAATGAACACCAGATCGTAGTCCACTGTTTCTCCCAGATCATTGAGACCACTCACGGCGGCCTCCTCCGTCAGAGCGCGGCGCAGAATTCGTCCGTCGGCGAGTCCGGCAATAATTTCTGTTCCGTTGGCGATGAAATCGATACAAACAGGCTGCGTGTCTGCGAACCGATCGGCTTTCAATGTCTGGACAAGTTCGCCCGTGGTTGTACGAAACACATAGACTTCCTCGGATGACGAAACGATCGCTCCCAGCTCAAGTTTGTCGTCAATCGTGATGCTCAGAATCTCATACCCTGCGACAGGAAACGAGAAAATCGGCTTCGCAGTGACTGTTTCCGCCTCAGCCGCTTTCGCCTGTTCGACGGTCATTTCCAGAATCGGAGTGACAGGCAGGACGACATCATTGATTTTCCAGAACGCACACACACCATTCGCATCAATTGTCAGAATCTGATCATTCGGCAGGCAGCGAATGGCGACCAGAGCCTGGTCGCTCAACCGCGCCGTGCGGCGATGTTCGTCCTGAAACAGGAAGAGATCGCGGGCGAAAAGGTCCCAGTCCGCCATGCTGGCTGCGCTCCGCACCAGCAGTCGTCCGTCGGTTGTGCCGACAAGAACCTGCTGGCCATCATTCGTGAGTTCCAGTGAATTGATGATTCCTGGAAGTCCGGTGACCGGAATCTGAATCGGCTGTGCCGCCGTCGGTGCCTGGCGAATTCCTGATGTCAGTGTCTGGCTGAAACGGTCCAGCTGTGTATCGACGACGTCGAGGCTGCGTTCTCCCCTGGAACCTGTGAGGCCGTTTCCATCCGGTGTGGATGCGACAAAAAACTGTCTGGTGAGTTGCGAAACCAGCTGCAGCCACTGCAGTCGGGACATCGCCATGCGCCCGAATCGAGTCGAAATCTGCGGTGCGTCAGGATCCGTTGAAGGGTTGGCGGCAGCCGCAGTCTCTTTCTTCTTAGCATCGCTGGTTTTGAGACTTCCCAGCAGTCCACCTGCATTTCCCATGACGGATTTGCCACTGTTGGCATCTTTTTTCGCCGCAATTGCTTCGGCCGACTTGCCGCTGGCGGTCATCACTTCTGGACCAGCGCCGGACGGTGGCGTGGCAGCTTCCGGTTCCAGAGGCGCTGTGGAGTCGGCAGGTGCAGCAGGTGCAGAGACTGCCGGCGCTGCTGTCTCGGGTGGAGTCTCGCCGACAGGGGCAATTGCATCCGGGGCAGGCACCGCAATTGACTCGGCAACCTGGTCAGTCGTTGTGCCGTTTTGCTCGCCCGCAGCGGGATTTTCGGCAGTTGCGGCGTCTGTGCCATCGCCAGGTAGTGCAGCGGGATCCTGGGCTGTGTTTGCCAGTTGACTCTGAATCTGCGCAGGCGGCTTGCTGAAATCTTCACCGCCTCCACATCCGGTCAGAAACAGTGAAATCATCGGCAGTAAAACGATGATCTTCGGCATCACAATCATCCTTATGCTCTACGCACGGTCAGCCAGTTTGTCAATTTACGGTAGGGTGTGTGCAGCGGGCTGTTGATTGAGTATGCACAGCCAGCAAATTTGTTTACCGCCGAGCCGGAGGCGACGGCTCGCG
>JAYUVA010000196.1:0-5571 GCA_043754375.1 Candidatus Kuenenia sp.
TGAGCGTTCACAAACCGACTTTCGGTCGGTGCCTGGCGTGGAGGTTCAACGTCCGAGACCCCCTATGTTGCCTCGTGCCTTTTGCGAATCGCTGCTGACTGATGACGTCGTCGTGGATGACACGGAGGCGCATCATCTGCTGCATGTGCTGCGGCTCAAACCGGGAGATCCACTGCAGTTGTTTGACGGCTGCGGAATGGAAGCAGATGTGGTCGTCACGCGCATCAGCCGTCGCGAAGTTTTTTGTACGGTCACGGCACGCCGACAAACGTTTCAGATCGACCGAGTTCACGTCACGGTCATCGCCGCGCCACCCAAAGCCGACCGTCTGAAATGGATGGTCGAAAAGCTGACAGAAATCGGGGTTGCACGACTCATTCTGCTGCACACCGATCGAACTGAAGTCACCTCGGGTGAATCCCGCAAAGAAAAACTTCGCAGCAGCGTGATCGCTGCGTGCAAGCAGTGCCGTCGGAACGAACTTATGCAACTGTCGCCTCTGCAGACGCTGACATCTGTACTGGATGACGTTGCAGCCGCACGACTGCCAGGCGAACTGTGGATTGCGCATCCGGCGTCATCCATGCCGGCTGTAGCGTCTGATGCAGAGATGCCGATCCAATCCCGACTCCTGCTGATCGGCCCGGAAGGCGGATTTACAGATACCGAATTTCGCAGAACATTGGACGTCGGTGCCCGCCTGATTTCATGGCCGCATACAATTCTTCGCATCGAAACTGCCGCCGTGGTATTTGCAGCCCGACTGCTGTCCAGCTACGCAGGGCATCATTAAATCGATGACCAGGCAGTCAATCGCATGGCCCTCGCTCAGAAACTCCAATGCCTCGCTGGCTGTCAAAAAACAGTGTGCTGACCAGCGATTTTCCTGAAACAGCCGTTCCACAAACTGCTGAACCTGCAACTGATCAAACGGCCTTTGGACAACTTGCAGGCTGTGGAAATCAACGTGGACAGCGGCAGTTCAGCAGCCTGGAGAACTTCGAACAAGTCACTGGCCCCAACACCTGACAGAATCGATCCGCACATTCTGCGCGCTGATTGTCGCGCATTGGTGTGCGAATTTGAATTGCACAGTGCAGGTCGGAATGCTGTTGGTAGTTGAGCGATCGCACAGCAGGAACAGTTACCAGGTACAGTAAAGCGAGACAAGTCCCTACATTCGCGTGCGATCTTTACGAGTTCAGGTTGCTCTTCGCTCTGTTTCATCCGGTTTATGGGATTATCGGACCAGTGAAAGTCAACCATTGTCGTTTGGCACAGGCGATGCTTTGCGTCACCGCAGCCAGCGACTTAGTCTATTCGTAACGGTATGCGTCTATGTTATTTGCCATTCGATCGGCGACCATTCTGGGTTTGAGCATTCTACTGTTCGCGGCGTGTGGCTGTCAGCGATCAGAGCCGGTGCAGTGGGAAGCCAGCGCGCAGGTCCAGAAGCTGGCTCCGGCGTTAGCAACGCAGGTCAGCGCGGCGGTACAGGCTCAGTCGGGGACGGTATTACTTCCAAAGTTGCTGACGGATGTTGAACCGAAGTCTGAGCGCGACAAGTTCGCGCGAGAATTGACGCTGAAGCATGGCCAGGATGTGTATACGAAGCGCTGCGTGCAGTGTCACGGCGTTTCCGGGGACGGGAATGGTCCTGTCGCCAACAATCTGTATCCTCGGCCTCGCGACTATCGTCGCGGCATCTTTAAGTTTACCTCAACTCCGTACGGCGGCCGACCGCGACGCGAAGATCTGATCGCCACGCTGCATCGAGGCATCATCGGAACATCGATGCCGTCGTTCCGACTGCTGCCGAAGAAGGACATCCAGTCAGTCGTCGATTATGTCCTGGTACTGGCTCAACGCGGCGAACTGGAATACCAGCTTGCCAGCGAAGCGGAAGCTTCCGAAGAATTACTCGACGAGGATATTCCTGACTACGTTGAAAACGTCGGCAACCATTGGCAGGAGGCGGCCGCGACACTCACGCAGCCGCTCACGCCAGAACCGCAGCTTACGCCCGAGCGGGTCGCTCTTGGCCGCGAAGCCTTTCTTACCAAGGGCTGCAGCAAGTGTCATGGCGAAGATGGTCGCGGGCATACGAAAGACAACATCGGCAAAGATTCATGGGGACATTCCACTCGAGCTGCTGACCTGACGTCCGGAATGCTGCATGGCGGTCAGGATCCGATCGATGTTTATCGCCGCATTTTGAATGGCATCAATGGCAGTCCGATGCCGGGCTTTAAGAGTGCACTCGAAAGCGAACCGGAAACCATCTGGAATCTGGTGAGCTACGTGCTGAGCGTTTCAAATCGTCGGCGCGAAGGCACTGCGATACCAGCGGGACGGATGAAGCCGTATGCGGAACCAGTGGAAGCAATTGCTGAATAGGCGACACGCATCTGACGGATCAATCTGATCGATCAGATTTGTCAGACTACCCGGCGAACCTGAGACACATGAGCCAATTTTATGCCCGATCAAACCAGTCCTGAACAAAAGCAACGTGAGCTACTGGCCTTGAAGGCGCAGGTGGCGGCGCTGGAAAACGAGCTTGCCGGCAGTCAGGTTCCGCCAGACTGGAGCCCGGTGAAATTCTACATCACGTACTATGCGACGGTGGGTTTTGTGCTGGGCGGATTTGCCGCGATGGTCAGCCTGCTGTTCAATGTGACAGGAGCGACCGTTGCGGGCAAACATTCACTGGAAATTATTCGCGTCTACCTTACGTTTCCCCTCGGCGCACGGGCGTTGCCACTGGGAACGCAAAACGCCGATTCTGCATTTGTGATCAGCGATGGCACGATTCTGGCTTTGGGTTGCTGCCTGTATATCGGTACCGGTATGGTCCTCGGCAGTCTGTTTCATTGCGTCATCTCGCGGTTTGCTGAGAACAAGTCATTGGTCGTAAGACTGATTTGGGGATCGGCCCTGGGAATTGTGGTCTGGTTTGTCAACTACTACCTGATTTTATCGTGGCTGCAACCGGCGATGTTTGGTGGCAACTGGATCACGAATAACGAATACCTTCCCTGGTGGGTCGCCCTGGCAACTCATCTTGTCTTCGGTTGGTCCATGGCCGTCATGGCACCGTTCGGAGCCTACGTACCATATCGCAGACCGACGGCAATTCAGTGAATCGCGGATTGTACCGTCCGGCTGACACCGGACGCGCGCCGGAAAAGAAATCCCTTCGTTTCGTTGAAGTTTAAACATATGACCGCAACTGCAATCACGAGCGATTCAAAGTCTCACGAAGAACTGGTTGATGAGAAGATCGTCAAGTTCTATTTCATCACGGCTTTGATTTTTCTGACCACTTCGATGCTGGCAGGCATTCTCGTGGCATTGCAGATGATTCGCCACAATCCGTTTGCCGGGATCGAACTGTTTTCACCAGGTCGTTGGCGAATGGTCCATACGAATGCGGTGGCTTATGGTTTTTTGGCAAACGGGTTTCTGGGTTGTCTGCACTGGGCGATACCTCGATTGACTCTGCAGCCAGTGGCCAACAGAAAACTGTCGTGGTTTATCTATGCGGCGTGGCAGGTTGTTGTCGGCGCGACGGCAATTGGTATCCTGTTCGGGGAAGCCCAGGCACTGGAATGGGGTGAAACTCCAGTCTGGATTGACCCGCTTGCTCAGGTGGGACTGCTTCTGGTCGCGATCAACTTTATGACGCCGATTGCCCGCATGAAAGGGCCGATGTACGTCAGTCTGTGGTACTTCCTTGCCGCGTTTGTCTGGACCTTTCTGACGTACGCGATGGGGAATTTTGTGCCTGAGTACTTTGTTTCAGGGTCCAGCGCCGGAGCTGTCGGCGGGTTGTTTATCCACGACCTCGTCGGTCTATTCGTGACGCCGCTCGGCTGGGGACTGATGTATTACTTCGTCCCGATCCTGCTCAAACGCCCCATCTGGAGTCACGGGCTTTCCCTTGTCGGATTCTGGGGTCTGGCTTTCTTCTATCCACTGCAGGGAATTCACCATTTCCTGTACACGCCGATTCCGATGTTTCTGCAATATGGGGCCATCGTTTCCACGATTGCCGTGGAACTGGTCGTGACAACGGTAATTATCAACTTCTTCGGATCGATCTGGGGCATCGCAGGCGTTGTTCGCACAAACCTGCCGATCCGCTGGTTCTACACCGGGATGATTTATTACTTCCTCACATGCCTGCAGTGCGCATTTCAGGTAACGCTGACGTTTCAAAAGGTCATTCACTTTACGGACTGGGTCGTCGGACATGCGCATATGGTGATGTTCGGCGTATTTTCGATGTGGATCATGGGGATGATGACCTACCTGTTTCCGCGCCTGTTTGGACGCAACTGGGCCAGCAGATCCTTGTGCGAATGGCACTACTGGCTATCGACGCTGGGTTTGTTCGTCATGGCAGCGGACCTGATTCTGCTTGGACTCTTCCAGGGCTGGTCATGGGCCGCGCTGGAACCGTGGGATGCTTCGGTTGAGTTCTCCTTTCCGTTTTGGGTTCTCCGCGTCATCGCGGGGTTGGCGATGTTCGGCGGACTGCTGGCTTTCCTGACAAATATCTGGCTGACGTTCAGGGCTGTCCCCGTGACTGCACCGGTGAAGGCGGACAGATTGGTACTGACGTAAAGTGTGACGTATGTGGTTGGCTCGAATGCGACGGATCGAACCGATCGGTCTGATCCGTCGGATAATTAATCCTGTGGCATTGTTCTATTGGCAGCGAAATCATGTTTGAAAGTAAATCGGGCATTCTTTACATCGCGGGCATCGGGTTCTTTGCCTTGGCGTTCGTGTCGAACGCACTTGTCCCGTGGCTGATGTATAAGGATATTCCGGAAAAAACAGTCGCGGAACTGATCAATCCGAACCTCCGATTTCAATTTGAAGATCTCGCTCGGCGTTATCCCGATTCGTTCAACGCAACTTACGGGACGCCACCGGGCGGTGACGCAGAACACGACGCATGGTGGAATGAAAAATGCGCCGAAGCACTTCGCACCGGCCACAAGATTTACGTCGGCGAAGGATGCTGGCATTGTCACAGTCAGTTTGTTCGTCCAGTGTCCAACGAAGAAGAACGCTGGGGGCCAGTGTCTCGTTCGGTGGAGTATCAGAACGAGCTGCAACGGCCGGTGTTGTTCGGGACACGCCGTGTCGGTCCGGATCTCTGCCGTGAAGGCGGACGTCGTTCCAACGACTGGCACGCTGTGCATTTTTTCAAACCGGAAAGTCTGTCAGTGGGTTCCCCGATGCCTGAATATCCGTGGCTGTTTGATGGCTCGCCGGACAAACCGAATGCTAAAGGGCTGGCGATGATGACTTATATCCAGTGGCTGGGATCATGGCAGGAAAGCTATCCGTATTATGAAGCCTGGGTTCCGTCGCCCGTACAGAAGCCAGAGGAAGTCGTGGTGACGGAGTGATCGAGCGGGATGTGTGATTCGGTGTTTGAAACATGAGGCTTGAAATGAACAACAGTACCGAAACAGATTTAGTGACAACACCGCCCTCGGAAACCATCGGCGTGGTCGCCTCGCGTCACGATCGATCAGTCGCATGGACGGTGAC
>JAYUVA010000197.1:0-2812 GCA_043754375.1 Candidatus Kuenenia sp.
GGGAACTGGACAGCCTTCAAGCCGCGCTGGATGCAAGATTTGAAGATTTCGATGCCGCTTTGATATCGCAGCTGAACCAGATTCGGGACGCAGTTCAATAGCCGTCGATCCATCTTCAGCAGGTACATCGCTCATGATTTTCCCGCGACCATTTTCGTATGAGACTGAATGTCACATTCGACGTCATGGGCCGTGCGGGTATCTCGACTCCCAGCATTTCAAGCCCTGGCTCCGGGACGAGTTTCAGTTTAGTTGCGTGTATTGTCTCATTCGCGAGCGTTGGCATCCTGATGGAGACTTTGGATTCAGCGTTGAGCACTTGAGGCCTCGAGCGACGTCACCAAAACTTGCCGCAGAGTACGACAATCTGTTCTACGCCTGCTGTCGTTGCAATGCCGCAAAACGCGACCTCGACGGCATTCTCAATCCTGCGGCAGTCCCGCTGGCCGATCACCTGCTTGTTTCCTCCGAAGGGATCATCAAGGCACTGACGGAATCTGGACTCGAACTGATCAGGGTCTGTCAGCTTGACCGCGATCGACTCGTCGAATTCCGTCGCGGCATCTTTCAACTTTTACAGATGATTCAGTCCAGTGAAGGATCCAGGTGTCCTGGATTTCTTTCGCGATACTTCGGGTTTCCTACGAATCTGCCTCGACTGGCAACCCTGCGACCACCTCAAGGCAACTCGCGTCCCAACGGGATCGCGTTGAGCTGGCATGAGTTACAATCAGCCGGACGACTACCGGACGTGTACTGACATTCCCAAGCCGGTGTTTCGCGGCTTTTTCAGAAACAGTCACAATGAAGTTGGCGTGATTCGAATCACTGTGTGATTCTCATTTTCGTTCACGGTCAACGACAGGAATCTCCCGTTGAAGCGGCGCTGATCAATTAAAACAGCTCACTTATCACCGCCCCGTGATCCACGGCAACCACTGGACGTCCGGAATGATCCAGAAAGTGCTGCGACGGATCGACGCCGAGGACCTTGAAAATCGTGTGATGAATGTCGCCGGGGCGGAGGGGATGCTCTTTGGGAGCTTCGCCGAGGCGGTCGGTAGAACCGATCAGACGGCCGCCCTGGATGCCGCCGCCTGCCATGAAGCACGACATGGCGTTGCCCCAGTGATCGCGACCGGGCGTGCCTTTACTGAGCGGTGGACCTCCGTTGCCGCCGTCGTTCATTCTTGGCGTGCGGCTGAATTCTCCGCAAAGCACCACGAGAACTCGATCCAGTATTCCGCGATCTGACAGATCGGTGAGCAAGGCATAAACCAGTTGATCGATTTTCGGTAGATAGTTTTCATATCCGGTTTTCAAGTCCCAGTGATGGTCCCAGCCGCCGAAGTGACAGGAGACAAATGTTGTTCCCGCTTCGACCAGCCGACGCGCCAACAATGTGCTCTGGCCCCATGAATGGCGTCCATAGAGTTCCCGTGTTTTGGGATCTTCTTTCGACAAGTCAAACGCATCCCGCGTTCTGGCTCCAGTGACCATGTCGAATGCCGTGCGATCGAACTTGTCCATCGCTTCAAACATCCCGCTGGTATCCGCCTCGCGTCGCAGGCAGTCGATCGATGTGAGCAGCGTACGTCGATCACTCAGGCGATTCAGCGTCAGACCCTGCGACAGCCCGACGTTCTGGACCTGATAGTTTTCCGCATTCGGATCACCTTCGGTTTCAAACGGATTGTACTGCACGCCAAGATAATTGCCGCTAAAGTAGCCTGGCCGCAAACCGATGCTCATGCCATACGGCACGGCAACATGCGCCGGCATTCCAGGCTGCCGCGCTCCGGTGACTTTGGCAGCGACGGAACCGAAGAACGGATACTTTCCCTTCGTGTTCGCACCGCTGACCCCCTCGCCGCGCCCCGTCAGCATCCAATGCCCGCCAGTAAAATGGTCGCCACTGTCGTGATGCAACGATCGGACGACAGAGAATTTGTCAGCGATCTTCGCCTGCAGCGGGAACAATTCCGTCACTTCCATGCCGGGTACGTTGGTGGGAATCGGTTTCCAGATTCCACGGTATTCAGCTGGAGCTTCCGGCTTCATATCGTACGTGTCCATATGTCCCGGACCGCCATCCAGCCACAACAGAATCACAGAGGTATCGTGCTTCTTCGTGCCTTGTCCCTCTGCCTGTGCTTTTGCCGCCAGAATTTGCGGCAATCCAAGTGAAGCCATTCCAGCGACACCGATCTGCACAAAACTCCGACGCGAATGCCCGTCACAATACGCCGACGAACGGCCTGCATTGACGCGAAGCATGTGACAATTCCTAAGGAGAAAAGGCGGGAAAACAAGGAGGAATTTCGATCACTGAAGCATGTATTTCGCCGCAATCGAACTGAGAAAGCATACCTTGAGTAACGGACGGGAGTCAATTTTCAACGCGGAATTGTTTGTAGGCCGGACCAAGCGGAACGCCGTTCCGGCAACTGCGTAACGGACGGGAGTCAGTTTTCAACGCGGAATAAAGCTTATCCCACGAAAGGATTGGTCGGAACGCTAAAATGACGGACTGCGGACTTCGGATTTGCGAATGCGGTGCGTACCATAGGGGCAGAATGGATTCTGAGGGATTCTGTCGTTCGGACAGTTCCGAATATTGGTCCCCCCAGGAATCTGTCCCGATACTCCAAAACCGTGAGCCGCAAGGCGCTAGCGGTCTGTTGATTGAATCGTTTAACCCTGAGCCGCAGGCAGTAGGGTGTGTGCAGCGCTAGCGAAACACACCAGTCCGTCACGCTTTCCCAAAATGGTGCGTTGCGCTATCGCTGCACGCACCCTACGATTAAATCAA
>JAYUVA010000198.1:0-4516 GCA_043754375.1 Candidatus Kuenenia sp.
GCCTGCTTCCAGATCGAAGCAGTCAGTGTTTCACCGGGACTTTCTGCAGCCCCAGCCGAGGATTCGTCGGACACAGTCGCGGCCGTCGGTGTCGTCGCTGCACCGAAAAACTTGCCTTCTTTGGTCAGAGCATCCGCGTAATTCATCAGCGATTTGACAGGCCCCTGACGGAAGAACACATGAGTCATGCCCTTCACTTCAACGATACCGTCATTGTCATCCTTCACGTTTGCGTCTTCAAAGTGCCTGCGAGCGACCAGATAGCTATCAATGCCTTCTTTGTTAATCTCGACATCCGGCCCGTTGATTCCTGTGACTTTATCTTTGAACTTGTCGTCCGGATCCTGCAAAAAGAATTCGCGGAAAAATCTCTTTTCGTCAGAAACTCCCATTTTCTTATCGATCACTTCGCCCACATTGTGTTCCAGAATTGGAATTGTGTCATTACGGGATGTCCCGCGCTGCAGGAACTTGATGCCTTCTTTGACCCAGTAAAACCGGTCATCCACTTTGTCCCATTCCCGCGAGACATTGTACGCCAGATTCCAGCCCTGAAACTTCCAGATCTGCACATAATGGGGTTGCAGCAGAATGATCGAATCGACTGTCGTGCGTAACTTGGCCCACTGCTTATGTTCCTGGTACTCAATCGCCTTTAAGTGCAGCAGACTCGCGGCCGGACCACGCAGACCGAGCAGCACCAGATTCATGACGGAGCTTGAAGGATCCACTTCACCCAGCGTGGCTTCGCCAAGGTCATAGTCCTGGCGAAGTCTGCCAAGCTTACCGAGACCTGACGAGGCGACTCCTGTGGGACTCTGCTGCACCGGGAAACCCAGGTAGACGATCGGCCCGAGCAGCACAATGATGCCGACTGCATACAGGAGTTTGCGTTGTCGAGAAGTAAGATTGTTCATTTCGATTCCAGCTCCCGGAATTTCAGCAGAGCACCCGCAATCAGGACACAAGGGATAAGAAAACCCAGACAAATCAGAAACGCCGGCACAACGGTTTCCGCAAATGGCACATCGAAACCGTTTTCCACAAATCCGGCGGCAGAGTTAAAGACACTGAAGTCAGGCACGATCTGACTGAATCCCCACAGGATCGCTCGCGGAACAGCATCAATTCCCTGCACGACGCGTTGCGTTGTTTCCGACACATCCATCCCGACCTGCGGGTTACGATGCTGAGCCGTCATCACGGCAGAAGCGATCGCTCCCATTCCCTCCTGCGTCGGACTATACAGAATCTCCTGCATGAATCCATGAAAGAACTGCCCCACAATGAAGAACGTGAACGTGAAAAACAACGCCACAGGACCTTTCACGATACAGCTGACAGTCACCCCCAGCACAATGATCAGCAGCAGCATTAAGGCCGTACTGACGAGAGCCTTGCCGTATCCGACCATGAAATTCCGGTCTGGCTTGCGAACAAACAGGTCCGGCCGCGCCATGCCAAGATACATCTGCTCGTTCAGACAGGAGACTTCCACCCGCAGGTGACCTTCATGAGCGAGATCATTAATGAGATCTCGTTCCATCATCCAGCCTTCGTTGTCTGCGGAAACCAGCAAATCCTTTTGAATCAGCGAATCGAAAAAATGGAACCAACGCTGGCCGTCAGCTACTACCAGTTTACTGCCATCCACCTTCAACGCACCGGCTGCAAGCTGTTCTGTCAGCACATCGACGACCAGATTGGAATTCTCGGTTGAAATCTTTCCTTCAGACTGCAACTGTGCAGCCAGATCGGATTTAAGCCCATCACCTTCGACCAGCTGATCGGTGTCGTTAAGCTTTTCAAACAGACCGGCCAGGAAGCGACTCTGCGTTTCCGCATCGGCACTGAAACGCACTATTCGCGGCACAAACATTACGTTCTGTGCTGCACCTTCGTGGTATTCGGCCACATGAAACGACGGCAGCGGTACTTCCAGCTTCGGCAAATTTTCGTGCAGCGTGTCCGCTTCCTGATTCAGAACCACAGCCAGTTCCCGCAGTGACTGAGCAAAAGCTGCATGCAGGCCCGGCAGTTTCTCGTCCTTATCTTGAGCGTTTGACGTGATCTTGTTGATCAGGGCAGCGCCTTCATCGGCAACTTTCTGGAAGACCAGCACCGCGGATTCCAGATCCGCATCTTTGCGATCTCGCATCACGCCTGCGGCGTAGACAGCGCCCAGTTGCAGTCCCATATAGTCCGCAGGCTGGAGTTCAGGGTTTTGCTTGCTCTTCGCTGCTTCACCATCCGCTGCAACCTTCGTCGCCAGTTCTTCGAGGCGATTTGCCGCTGTTTTGAACTGGGCATCGCGAAGGGTATCCGCCAGCGGACGTAACGTTTCACTTTGCGAAAACAGACCAAATGCTTCTTCGCGTGGATTGTTCGAAAGTGTGTATTGAGCCTGCAGACCTTCGCGAATCGAAGATTCACTGCCCTTGACGGTTCGAAACGATTCGAACCGACATTCCATTCTCAATCCAAGAATCTGCGCTGCTGCTGAACCATCTGCAGCGGGTTGAGCTCCCATGACGAGTGAGGAGTCGTCAATGCCGTCAAACACAAAAACACCGCGAGCGCGGGTGTTGCCCTGAATGTGTGAGCGAAAGTCCCACACATCGCCCACGTTGATGCCTTTGAGCGACGGCTGCCCCTCCGGATTGACGAACTGCAAACGCCCGAACACGGGAACCCGGCAAGTCAACTGACTTTTCGCTTCCGACGGCAACTGTCGGACAATCCAGACGTAGCCAATGCCACCCATCGTGACCAGCACGATCAATATGACAATTCCCATTCCAAACATGCGGCCGAGGACAATCTCGATCCGTCGCGCCGGTTTGGTAACAACCGTATGCAGCGACCGAATGCGAATATCTTCCGGCAACGACCAGCAGCTGAGAAAGAACACGACAGGCAGCATCAGCCAGGAAATCGTCTGCAGGATAAAGGCAATATGGATACCCACCTGCAACTCCGCGCGTTCGTTTGAATTCGTCAGGAACCAGCCAGCAAACATCAGCAGTACCGCAAACACGGCAAACACCAGCAATGCTTTACGGCGAATGGCCTCTTTGAGGGTCAGATTTGTCAGCGCCAGGATGCGACGGGGGGAAACCGAACCAACGTCTTCCAAAAAGCTCACGAGACCCTTGAAGAAGATCCCGATGCCGGCGGCACCGTTGCGGGCGACAGACAACAGCATCGAAATCAGCAGACCAAGGGAGGCCAGTATCCCGATCAGAAACAACCACGACTTCAGGCTTGTTGCCATATCCTGAAGAGTGAACGGTGCTACATCAAAGTCCATAGGGAACGTTTCCCGATTCACATTTTGAGGGTCATCACTGAAGAATGAATCGCCCAGACTAGACAACAACCAGAGACAAGATTTGAAAAAAAACAACGCCGTACGGCGCTTAAGCGACCTCGCAATTGCTGCAGAGACGGCACATCGAAAGGCGACACATCAAGCCTGGCTACCAGATTTTCCTGTGATTTCTTCCGTTGTGAATCGACGCCCTGGTCGCTCACCGCTTTCGCGAACTGTTCGCAGGAATAGTTCTTCCAGGTCCGCTCGCGGACGGCTGAACGCGACATCGGTGATCTTGTGTTTCTTCAATACGTCACGGATGTCAGACATCGCTGCGTCGCTGAGATTTGAAGTACGCATCTGCATTTCGTTCCGAACTTCCAGCAGATCTTCCACTCGCCCCAGAACTTTGAGTTCTCCCTGAAATAACACCGCGATGCGATCACAAACGTCCTGTACGTCCGCGAGCTGGTGACTACACATCACGACCGTTTTCCCTTGTGCCTTAAGCCGAAGAATCAAGTCCTTCATTTCTCGCGTACCGATCGGGTCCAGTCCACTGGTTGGTTCGTCGAGCAGGACCAGGTCCGGATCGTTAATCAGGGCTTGAGCGAGCCCGATACGGCGGGCCATGCCCTTTGAGTATTCCTTAAGCTGCCGACGACGCGCCTTGCCAAGCCCCACCATTTCGATGAGTTCATCCGCGCGGCGGTTGCGTTCGGCGGCAGTCATTTTGAAGAGGCGACCATAGAAATCCAGCGTTTCGTCAGCGTTGAGGAATCGATACAGGTAGGATTCTTCCGGGAGGTATCCGATTCTTTCATTCTTGGAAACGTCGGAGGCGGGCTTGCCAAGAATTGTCATTTCCCCGGAGGTCGGGAACAGCAGCCCAAGCAGCATTTTCATGGTCGTCGTTTTTCCGGAACCGTTCGGTCCCAGCAGCCCGAAAACTTCGCCCCGCTTCACATCCATGCTCAGACTTTTTACCGCCTGAACTTTCTTACGACCCCAGAAGTCGCGGTAAATCTTGGACAGGTTGCGGATCTCAATCACAGCATCGTTTGACATGTCGAGTCGTTTCGCACACAAAAAACAGAGGAGACAAAGTTGCCTTTCGCCCGTGTTTCAAGGGCGAAGTTGACAAAATAGACGGTTTCGACCGGTTCCACGGAACGGCGGTACGACGGTCATACGCTGGACCTG
>JAYUVA010000199.1:0-2709 GCA_043754375.1 Candidatus Kuenenia sp.
CGGTCCCCACTTCAAACTCCTCACAGATGCCGGACATGAATGCCTGGTTCCGGATCGTTCGCTCGACCTTTGGAACAACGAAGTCCTCACCAAAACGATCAAAGGTTTTGACGCGATCATTGCCGGATCAGAGCCCTACCCTGCTTCAGTCATCGCCGCCAATCCGCAGCTGCGCGTTTTGGCTCGAGCCGGCGTGGGATTTGATGCCATCAATCTGCAGGCCTGTGACGAACGCAAAATCGTCGTGGCGACCACGCCTGGTGTGAACCATCATGCGGTGGCCGAACATGCGATCGCCATGTTGATGGCAATTGGTCGAGGATTTCCGGCACTGGACCAGGAAGTGCGACGCTGCGAATGGAATCGTATTCCGTTGCCGCGTATTTCTGAATGCACTCTCGGTCTGGTGGGACTTGGACGGATCGGTCAGGCCACTGCGACGCGCGCGATCGGACTGGGAATGAAGGTGCTGGGCTACGATCCCTATCCGCCGACAGATTTTGTGAAACAGTACGGGATCACGATGGTGTCGCTGCAGGACCTGCTGGCGAAGTCCGATTTCGTCTCACTGCATTCCCCGATGACACCGGCGACAAAACATCTGATCAATGACAAATCCATCGCGACGATGAAGGACGGTGCCGTGGTCATCAACACGGCACGCGGGCCGCTGATTGACGAACCGGCATTGATTCGGGCACTGAAGTCTGGCAAGCTTCGCGCAGCCGGACTGGATGTGTTCGAAGTCGAACCACTGCCAGGCGACAGTCCGCTGATTTCGATGCCGAATGTGCTGCTGAGCGGCCACGTTGCGGGTATGGACAACGAATCCCACGAAGGCACATGGGCTTTGGGAGCGAACATTATCATTCGCCTGCATCGCGGCGAATGGCCTGCGGAGTGCATTCAGAATCTGAAGGGCGTGACCGACTGGAAGTGGTAAGGATCTCAGCAAAATGCTCCGCGCGGAGTATAAGTACGAATGTTCATGGAGTTTTGCCGGGATTGGTATCAATCAATCGCGCGAGAACCACGTCGTCCAGTCGGGACTCCGCGACCACCGTGGCTCCGGGAGGAACGACGCGGAGTTCCGGTCGCAGATCGGCCAATCGATGGATCAGCAACAGCAATCCTTTTTGTTTGTCGGGATCGTATTCGTACGGCACGAGTTTGATATTTCGCTGCTTCACGATCGGCACCAGTGACATGATGGCCTGCAGTTGAAACTGGTGGCTGACCGGCGCGACGAACACCGTTGAGTTCTCAGGAACCTGTTCCCAGAAGCTGCCGTTCAGACCATCGGACCAATAGCTGGATTCCATTCCCATCCAGGCAGCTCCTTTGCTGCCGCCTGCCAGCGGGCCGTATTGGGAAATGGCGTAAGGCGAAAAGATCGGTGAGCCGAACGGCTGAAGTGCGAGCAGACCAAGCACCGCCACTTGCCAACGGACTACGGTCCGTGAAATCGGTGGACGCGACAGATCACCCTTTCCATTCGTCATCTCGTCGAATCGGCAAAACGCCCGAGCGGCCAGGAGTGTGATCACCGGCATGACAATCAGAAATAATCGATTGCCGTCATAGACGGGAGTTCCGGGTAACGCGAACACGATCAGCGGAACTGCGATGCTCAGCAGCAGCAGTTGATCAATCGAATCCGGTCGTGTTCGCCTGAACCTCTCGAGGAAACACAGCAGCACGCCAAAGGGTAGCGTGAAGAGAGTGATGACAAAGGGGTAATGCCACGGCACCTGTTTGTCAGCAAAGCGTTCGCCAAAGTACCAGCAATACAGTGTCGGACGATCTGACGTGCGACCAAGATACTGCTGCAGGTTGTGAATCGGATCCAGCCATAGCCATGGCCAGGTCAACAGGAACACAACGCCTCCGCAAATGGCCCAGCACACGAGTGGTCGCAGGCTCTTCCAGCGAAACTGCCACACAGCCCACAGGAAGATAATCGGTGGCAACAGAATTCCCTGAACCTTGGTCAACAAAAGCAGTCCCCAGAATACGCCGGACACGCATGCCCGCAACGCAGACGGCGGGCGTGGATCGGTCCACCATGCAAGGAGCGGCAACAACGCCATGACCCATGCCAGATTCGTCGCCGATTCCAACGCGGCAAGTCTGGCATGTCCAAGCAAACCTGGTGTGCTGATCATCAGAATTGCCACGCACACCGCAGACGCCCAGCCGTATCGCCGCTGACAGAATTCGCAAAGCAACAGCACGGTCATCGCAAAGGCAAAGCAGGATCCCAGTCGGGCCGCAGGAACGTTGTAGCCCGTCGATTCTGATCCGGCGATACACCAGGATGTCAAATAATGTGCCACACCCAGCACGATGCGGCCCAATGGTGGATGGTCGGGAAGATATTCCGGCGAACCGAAAACCTCTTTTGCTCCGGCCGGCGAAAAAATCAGTGGCCCATGCTGCACCAGCGCATCAACAAGATACACACCCTGCTGGATGTTGAAAGATTCATCGATTGTCAGGCCGGGGCCACGCAGGCGACTTTCGACAGTGCCATGATCCACGAGCATCGACGACAGCAGAAACGCCGCGAAGAATGAAACAATGGAAATCCATGAGAGGCGAAGCATATTGATATTTTTTGCTGCGTACCGGCGGGCGGTCGAGCGGTCGAGCGTCAGCCCACCGGTACAAGACGCTCCCGTCTGAGATTCGTTTACGTCATCTCATCGG
>JAYUVA010000200.1:0-6901 GCA_043754375.1 Candidatus Kuenenia sp.
ACGGCAAATGCAATCCCAGCGAGCACGATGACAATCATTGCAATTTCCTCCAATGGCGGGAATTGGGTCGCGTCACAGAGCAACGCGGTGGAGGCTTGAAGTCTGGCAGAGCAATCAGGCAGGGGCAGAAGGCGGGAGACGCACACTCTACACAACCGGATACACATATCCATAATACGCATCGATAACATTCGTGTCAACCGGACAGGAAAAAATCCGAAATTCGCAGCCAGGACAACAATGAATTCGTCGACCAAGGGCGTTCGCGCTCATGTTGCGGTTTGCAGATCTATCTGCGCATGATGCGTAAAATCGGAATGCCGTGCGACGTTAAGCAACACGCCCGTCGTAACTGATCACTCGACATGACGTGTCAGCTTCAGCGCGTTGGCTCGGGTGGCAGGATTCAATCTGCAGCTCTTAGCCGTTTCCGCATGACAGCAAGAAAGACGGCTCCGCAAAAATGATGCGTGGCCGCGTTTCAAATTTCCGGGAAATACTTTTTTCCACCGCGGTTGACGCTTGCATTGCTGGACGTAATGCTCCCATTCCACATGATAAAGTCATCGTCAATCCCGATCGACTGTGATCCACATGGATTCGACTGACAGGCAGTTTGTGTGGTTCCAGCTCATGGCACGCGGTTGAGCGACTCTTCAGTTTGAATCTGTGCAATCAGTGAAGCAAGGTTTTGGCTGGCTCCACTTGCGAGGGCGTGGTCTATCTCCAGTGTGGCCGACGCTCGGTCACCTTCGGCCACATGTACCAGGGCGATGTTGTAGTGGACAGTGGCTGAGTCGATTCCAAGTCGCTTTGCTTCTCGGAGATCTGTGATCGCAGTTGAATAATCTCCTAGTTCACAATGAAGAATTCCTCGATTGAGCCAGGCGGAGGCCAGATTCGGTTCGAGTCTGATGGCATGGTCATAGTCCGCCAACGCCTGATTGGTTCGTCCAAGTTTGAAGAGTGCAATCGCCCGGTTATAGAAACAGACCGCTTGATTGGGAAGTGCTCCAATGCAGACACTGAATGCTGTCAGCGCTTCTTCGTGACGACCCAGTTGGTTCGCACAGAGACCCACATAGAAGTTGGGCCATATGGCAGACGGGTCCAGTTTGAGGGCCATTTCCAGTTCTGTCATCGCTGAAGGAAAATTGTTTTCTGCGAAAAGTCCCCGGCCAATCGCGCAGTGTTCCCAAACTGAGTGTGTTGAAGACTTCGAGGTCGATTGCGACGCGATTTGACTGGAACCGAAATCGTCGTTGAACTGACGAACAAGACCCTTCTCCCCCGAACAGATCGCTCGCTGGAAGTCCAGGACACGACTTGAGCCGAACATTTCTTCCGCTTCATCAAGTATTTTTAGTGACTGTGTGCGTCGGACGTCCAGTTCCGTTTGAGACGCAAAGCGAGTGCCCGTGTCGGCGAGGAAAACCGCGAGATCCTGCAGGTCACCAGCCGCATCAGAGCCGTTCGCGACATCAAGTGACTCAACGATACCGGCACGACGGGCCCAGAGGTAACGACACTTTTCAGCCAGCCGCGTCAATTCCTTCGGAGTGTTTGGCTGAGTGCCGGCAATCACACGCAGATGTTCCGTCAGTTCTTGGAGCTCATCAATGGTCCTTAACCGACGGACCTGGTCAAGTTGTGCTCTCAACTGAACTTCCAATGGATCATGAAACGGTCCTGACCACACCAGCGAAAGTCCCTGATTCAAGGTCTGTTCAGCCCGAGTGTATTCGCGATCCGCCGCCTGCAATTTGCCTGCTGCAAGCGATGCACGGGCATCCGCCAGTCGTTGCGAAAGTTGAATGGCACCAACCCAAACCATCCAGAGTGAGGCTGCAGCAAAACAAGTCATCAGGATGGCATTTTGTATGCCGCGGGGATGACGCCGATGATACTTCCGCCATCGTTCCGAGAGACTGCGATTCGCAGTAAATGCAAGAGATTCATCCGCCAGGTGGTGGCGAAGGTCAACGGCCAGCTCCGTAGCGCTGGAGTACCGATCGTCAGTTCGATGACTCAGGCATTTCGCAACAATATCGGACAGCCCGACACTCACGTACGGATTGATGTCCGAGAGCGCTGGCAGCGGTTGCCCATCGGCTGGCGTCCTGTCGCTGAGCATTTCGTACAGCGACACTCCCAATGAATACACATCTGATCTGGAATCCACACTGGCTGTTGCCGGTCGCCCTTCGGTCGTGTCGGCAAGAACGAGATTTTGCTCCGGCGGCATGTAAGCGGGAGTTCCGCCGACACCTCCTGCGACAGGCTCACCGACCGTCACAGGCGCACGAGCGAGGTGAAAGTCGAGCAGCATTGGCTGACCATCTGCGGCCAGGAGGATGTTGGACGGTTTCACGTCAAGATGCAGAAGACCGCGTGCGTGGGCATAGTGCAATGCGTCGGCGATGCTGACCCCGATCTGGCAGATTGTATCGACATATCCGCTGTTCGTCATTGAGCTGCGGATTGGACTCGATGTGCAAGGCGTTTGGCGAAGCTCCGGAGAATCCTGGTCGAGTGCGTCAATGACATCGCGTCCAGTCCGTTCTGCCAATGGAACATTTTTAAGTCGCCTGAGCAAACCTGCGAGCGTAACGCCACCCAGCCACGGCATGCAAAGCACTCTCAGGTCTCGAGAGGCGTTGTCAAATGTCGAGTAGATCGGCATGATGGCGGTGTGTTGGAGTCGCGCCAAAGAGATGTGTTCTGCACCATCCCGTGGAGTAACTTTCAGCACAACCCGCCGATCACCGAGCGAACCCTGTTGAGCAAGGAAGACTCGCCCTCGGCTGCCACGATCTAATTCGGCCAGCAGTCGAAAGCCGGCGAGCGTCTGACCCACCTCGGGAAATCTGCTGAAGTCCGGTCCTGTCAGCAGGCGATGACAATCGAACATCGTAGCGAGTTGTTGACGCCATTGCGGAAAACGAGAGAACAGACTCTCAGCAGTGTCGGCTTCACCGTCGTCGCTGCGAAGGCAGAATTCTTCGTAAATGACATCAATCGCAATCTCGGGCTGTCGCTCCCAGCCGGGATGTCGAGCCAGGAACTCTTCGGCCAGTCGTCGTTCCCCACGGCGCCAGCATTTGTGCAGTTCGCTGGTGAGTCTTTCGCCGATCGACTCTGCGACTACGCCCGAAACCTGGACTGCCGTTTCTCCTTTGAAGCGTGGCTCACTGGTCTTACCGGCGTTGCCGGTAGAGACATCAGCGTGCAGCGGAAACTGAACGTCTTTCATGACAAGTCGACCTTTGCGGCAAGCTCACGCAGCAGTCGGCGAACGCTACCAGCATGCATTCCCAACTGTTCCCCGATTTCAGCGTTGGAGAACCCCTGGCGGCGCAACGTCAACAAATCGTGATGTTCCGGAGGACATGCCGTCAGGAGTTTGTTCCAGAGGTCAGTCGCATCCATGGAATCACTCGGGTTGTTGATCGCTGAGTCACGGTGATAGAGTGAATCGAGTGCCTCGGGCAACTCTTCTCGGTTCAGTGAGACCCTATTTTGACGACAACGGTCGATGCATCGGTGCCGTGTGATCTTTACCAGAAATGTCTTAAGCTGCATTGCATTTGTGAAATGCCAGTCTGACGTTTGAAAGCGAGCAAGCATGTCGCCCCATACTGACTGAACGATATCGATTGAGTCGAATCGCTTTCGCATCTGCGGAGGCATCATCCGACGAGCAACCTTCCGAAGATACGGTTCATAGGCCACGAAAACGGCTTCGGCCGCGCCGGCGTCACCGACATTCAACATTTCCAGGAGGTCATCAAGAGGCTCTGACATTACAACGATCTTCCGACCATGAGGGCGCTATCCGGTCTCCGCCATTGTTTCGGTGTGCGTGCCCCCGAGATCGCAGGTGAATGATTGTGCGTAGTCCATGCTTCCCGACGAACATATTCGATTCCAACCAGTCCAACGGTGATCGTGATCAATTGGAGAGTCACGTTCACGCGACCGTTCGGAGACACGTTGATCGATGCGTCCAGATCATCCATGAATTCAGAAAACGCACGATCGATAGAATGGTAATCCAACGGGCACAGAGTCGTCAGCATTCCCGCAAAACACGGGTGAAGAATTGATTTCAATTCAGAACCCATAGTGAACTCGCTTGTCGCCTCAACTCTGCGATTCACGGTCCGAGAGGATTCATCGAAATCCAACCGCAGCGACATGAGATCCTCCGCTTCGCCGACCGATGCGGAAATCTGCGCCAGGGCGACCTGTGTTGTAAGCCGTGATTCCGTTTCCTCAGATGTTACCTGTGTTGAACTGCGTGCAATGTTCGGATCACGATCGGTTCTTATTACCGCCGCCGTGACGACTGGGCCATGCGTATTGGAAGAGCCCATCGACAATACGCCGATGACGCCGCTGGCTCTGGCGGTAAGATCAGGTTCATCCTCAGACTGGTCTGCTTGCTCAACCGATTCGATGATTCCATCGACTCCAATAGAGACGTCAAGCAATCCTGAGTCAGCAACTACAAGTGCGACGTCGTAGCTTTGAACACCGTTTTCAATTGTCGCGTGAAGCGTTTTGATCGTGGCCCCCGGAAACCGGTCGGCGAGAGATTGCGCAATCGCAGCAGGCACGTCGGTTAGATTGATCGCAACAGAAGGTTCCGCGACCGAGTCTTCGCTTCGCGTTGGTTCAGAGATGGCCAAAAGTTCGTTGTTCGAGGCATCTGCCTGTGCCTCCGGTACGACATCGATCACCGGAAGTAGAACAGTGATTCCGCTCGGGAACATTCTAAGTTCCAGAGGGTCGGTCCGAAGTGCTGCTCGAGCACGTCGTGAAAACTTTGGATAAAGCAAAGGCGTTCTCCTTGCGAAGCCCGGGCACTGCCTTCGGAGGTTAGCCAAACATCACGAAAATGCAATCTGATTTTTTCCGGGAATTTATTTTCGCAGATTTCGCGCTCGTTTCGTTGACCGAGATTCGCTTATGCAGGGAGGAACAACACGACCTGCCAATTTCAGGTTGATGCAATTCTCCTTGTTCTACCGCCCATTCCAACTGAAAAAGGGAAACCTCATTATGCGATCGACACAACGAAGAATGAACAGACGCCAGCGTACCATAGTTGAGCCTCTTGATCAGCGAATTATGCCGACCGGCAACGTGCTTGCGTCTCTCAGTCAGGGCGCACTGACGGTGAAGGGGGACTCGCTCGACAATCATTTCGAAGTCACACAAGCCACGGCGGGAACGATCACTATTCACGGCCTGGACGGCACGAAGGTCAACGGACAGGAAACGGCCAGTTTCACCGGCAATTTGAAGGATCTCGACGTTCAAATGGAACAGGGAGGAACAGATCAGGTGGAGATCAATGGGCCGTTCAAAGTGACAGGAAACCTTCGTGCGAAGCTGAAGCAGGGATCGTTGAATGTCGAAGGCACAGCGGGTGTCGTCGATATCGGCCGCAACCTTGTGGTTCGTGCCGGCACTGATGCCGAAGTCAATGTGGTCAACCAGGTTCGCGTGAAAGGCCGGACGGATATCCAAACGGGTGGCACCGTTGCGGTGGTCGCCGGTGCCGCAACCGTTCCCGACGTGAAATCCGCCGGGTTCAGTAACAGCCTCAACGTGAACAATCCCTATTTTCCGCTTGTGCCAGGCACACAGTATAAATACGACGTGACCGGCGAAGATCAGGAAACAGGTGTGGCCTATACGGAAACGATTGTGCTCGACGTTCAATCGAACACCAGAACGATCACGGGAGTTCAAGTCGTCGTCGTGCATGATATCGTGAAGAAGGATGGAGTGCTGATTGAGGACACGTTCGACTTTTATGCCCAGGACGACAACGGCAACGTCTGGTACTTTGGGGAAGACGTGACAAACTATCGTTATGACGATACCGGGAAGCTGATCGGGACTGACAAAGATGGTTCATGGGAAGCGGGCAAAAACAACGCTGTTGCCGGCATCATCATGGAGGCCACGCCTCGCATTGGACACAAATACTATCAGGAGTATGAGCCCGGCGGGCCCGTCGATCAGGCAGTCGGTCTGGCGACGAATCAGCGTGTCACGGTACCTTTTGGTTCTTTCAGCAACGTCGTGCAGACTCGCGACACCAGTGTACGAGAACCCTCGGGGCTGGGCGATAAATTCTTTGCTCCGGGTATCGGTTCTGTTCAGGAATTGGCGTACAACCCGGAAACCAATGAGATCGTTCAGCGGACCACGCTGACTTCTGTAACGATCAACGGTGTGCCGGTCACGCAGGTCGTGTCGCCGACCGGATTTCAAGGGACAAACACGATCGGTGGATCGGCAAAACAAGGGATTGAGCTTCAGGGAAGTGTTGACATCCGTGCGAAGGGCGATGTCGTGGTCGGCAATTCCACCGTCGGACGTGCAACAGACATCGACGCCGGCAAGGAAGTGTTGCTGATCGATGCTGTCTTCAGCAGATCCACTTCAATCACGGCGGCAGATATCGTGACGATGCGAAATACATCCATGTCTGATCGAACGTCGATTGTCGCCGATGCGGATATCTTTCTCTGGGATTCAGATTCTGACAACCTGCGAATTCGACAAGGTGCTGGCGACAATACGTTGAGTATTCAGGGATCCAACATTTCACATCTGACCGCCGACGGAGGTTCCGGGATCAACCTGTTCGAAGATCTCGGAGGCAACTGGTTCCGGAAGCTGCTTCTGCGCCGATTCTGGTAGCCCGGCATCGGCTCGGCACTTGTCGCATGCTCAAAGGCCCGGTCCATGCAAAGGCCGGGCCTTTTTACCATTGATCAATCCCCGGAATCGTCGTCAAGGACGCGGAAATCTGACGGTGGCGATTGTCTTCAGACCCAGCTCACTTGAGAAAGACAATAAGCCATTTATTGCCGATGCGAGG
>JAYUVA010000201.1:0-9013 GCA_043754375.1 Candidatus Kuenenia sp.
GCGAACAGGAGCGCCTATCAGCCGCCCGCAGGCTGCGATGATGTGCTCGGTAACAGGAACGCGGGGCGACTGCGGATTGTCAACCTGTTTGATCCAATAAACAGAGAACAGAATGAGGCTGAAGAAATCATCACGCGGCACTTTTCATTCGGAAAGCACCGGACGTCAGTGCCAGCCAGCCGATCAGTTGGAGAGTTCCACCGACAGGAGCGACCATGCCCCATGGAACGCCGAGCCAGCGAGGACCGGCGATCACCAGCACGTACAATGCGCCGGAAAACAGGACGATACCGCCGAGAAAACACCATGCGGCGACACTCAGGCAACGGGACGGCTGGTGCATCATCATCAGCCCCGTTGCCAGCATCGCCAGCGCATGCACCATGTGATACTCGACGCCCGTTTCGAAATCCTGAACGTACTTGTAGCTTGCCGGAATGGAATGACCAGCGACAATTTTCGGCGGCAGATCTGCGTATTTGTCCCTCAGGAATTTTGTGTCTTTCAGACCGTGTGCTCCGAAAGCCCCCAGCAGCACGGCGAGGAAACCGAGGCAACCTGCGAGGCACAAACACGTTCGTCCGTTCATTGTGAAGATTCCAATTCCGCTGAAATTCAATGGCAGCTGTTTGCCGGAGTCTAAGCTCAAGCCGGCACGTCGCCGCTTTCACGCAGCACACCATAAGCCGCAAACCGAAAATTCGGCGGTTTACGGTCGAACTTGTCGGCGATTTTAGCAGTCTGCTTTGACTCAGTCGTCCGTCGCGCTGCTACACTGCGGATTCCTCGCTCATGTTCCCGGAAATCGGGGTGGGGCGCTCACCCGTGCGGATGGTCAGAAAAAGTACCGAGTTGAAGTCATGTCAGAACGCAGGATCGGACCATTTATCATCGGCCGCCAGATCGGGGCGGGGGGGATGGGCATTGTTTATCTGGCGACGCACATAGAATCCGGAAAACAGGTTGCGCTGAAGGTTCTGCCACCGGCGTTGTCAGACGACGAAAAACTGCTGCAACGATTTGAGCGTGAAATCGGCATCCTGAAACGACTGAAGCATCCGAATATCGTCAAGTACTTCGGCGGCGGAACTCATCAGGGACAACGCTGGTACGCGATGGAATACATTGACGGCGGTTCGCTGCATGATATTCTGAAAAAGCGTAAACGACTCACGTGGGACCAGGCGATTCAAGTCGGTCGGCAGCTCACTGCGGCCCTGGAACATGCTCACAATGCGGGCATCATTCATCGCGATCTCAAGCCGGGAAATCTGTTCGTCACAAAGAATGGACGCATCAAACTGGGTGATTTCGGGATCGCACGAGACACCGAAGCGACGGCACTCACTGCGGCAGGCAAGACGGTTGGTACGTACGCCTACATGGCTCCCGAGCAGATTCACGGGAACGCCCCGATTTCACGTAAAACGGATCTGTACGCCACCGGCTGTCTGCTCTACGAACTGCTGGTCGGAGAAACGCCGTTTGTGACCGCCAACCCGGCTGAGATGCTGATGATGCATCTGAACGACTATCCGTACAACCTTCATGAAAAAGATGTCGAATGTCCTCTCGCACTCGATCAGCTCGTCGAACGTCTGCTGCAGAAGGAGCAGGATGAACGTCCCTTCGACGCGCTGGCTGTGAACACGGAACTGGAACACATTCTGAAATCAGGTGCCGAATCCGTTGCGGATGTTTCACCGGAAGCGTTGCAGTCTGCCGGAGCATCAGCCTCCGTGTCTGTATCAGTTGACCCGGCCACCGGCGACGTGACCGTGAAGAAGAAAAAGAAGAAGAAAAAGGACCAGTCGCAGTTCTATGAAAAGACCTGGTTTCTGCTGGCCTTTCTGGGATTGCTGATTGCGGGCGGAGCGTGGTTGTCACTGCCGCCAGGTCAGGATGCGTTGTACATCAGGGCCAAAGAAGCCATGTCCACGTCGGATCCGGTCGTCCACTTTGATGCCCGAAGTCGTTATCTGCGTCCATATGTAGAACGATTCCCCGATGGCAAGTATGCCGAAGAAATGCGGCGATGGCTGGATGATGTCGAAGTGTCGTTGATCGAAGCTCAACTGGATCGACGCGTGCGGCGACCGGACGATGGTCGAAATCGCTTCGAAACGGCCTGCCTGAAGGCGATGCGGACAGCGGCCGATCCCGACCGTAATACGCTCGAATCACTGGAAATGTTCCAGGCGCTGATTGAATCATTGCCAAAGGACGACGTCGCGGAAACAATTGCCGTCAAACCAGCTGACAGCAAATCGGATTCTGAAGCGGATGCGTCGGATGACATGATCTCCGTGCCGCGATTCTGGAAAATCATCGCGGAAAAAAAACGTGATGCCGGCAAACAGATCCTGCTGTCCGATCGCGATCGCATCAAGATCATCAGCGAACGCATGACAGCCGCCAACGAATTGCTGAAGGGCGGAAAGACAGACGAGGCGCAACAGATCTTTCATCTGTTCCGTGAAGTCTGCTATGGCGAAAAAGAACTCGAAGACTGGCTCGACTATGCCAAATTCCGCCTCCACGGCGACGCAGTCGAAATGCCGGCCAGGCCGGAACTGCCGGAAACTGACAAAAAATGACTTCGCTGATACCGCGCGGTTGAGGATGGCACAATCGTTTAACCGCGTGGGCAACGCCCCGCGCTTTGTATTTCAAATTTCAAATAGAACGATCGCGGCCCGCTGGGCACGCGGTTAAACGAGCCAATGGGAACCGCGTGCGGTATAAGTTCATTTTCTGTTTGACTGTGATGCGTTCTGGTCAATGGCGAGCGGCGTGCGTCAGCTTGCCGGTGCGTTGCTCCGAGGGGAAAAATTCATCTGACATATGACATGCATCGCACATGGGAAGCAAATTGCGAGCGAGGATCCATATTTGCGGATGAATCCGTCGAGGTGGAAGCAGTCGGTGGCGCCTCCACAACAGGAGACGTTGGAGATTTCTTTGAAGCAGGTGCGGCTGCAGTGCTCTGCGGTTAGTCCCCGATGTACGTGCCCAACCTGGCGATCGACTGCAAGCGTTTGCATCCTGAGTGGTGACGATGTGGCGTCCTCGACGATTCTGCAATCGCAGACAGACTGTCAGGATCGTCCAAAGCCAGCTGAAAGTACTTTTTTGTGAAATACTGTGTGTTTGGGAACAGCTCGCTACACGCGCGATCTGATTCCTCAGGCGTTGCGGCGGGATCGTAGGCTTCCTGACACCGATTCACGACACGATCGTATTCCGCGTGGATGGCTGTTCGTGTACATTCGCGGTTAGCAGATCGCCGCGTTGGACAAATCTTGAAATGACTGCGAGCCAGACGGCGATGGGAAACCCTTGATTCGTAAGACCAGCGATAGCGGATTGCATTCCGATGAACTTTTTCCCGACAACGAACACGCGACGAGATTTCCTCACAGCATCAGGCATCGGCCTGGGCAGCATCGCGCTGGCGGACATGCTGGCTCAGGATGCCGGTGCCGCAGACTCCACAGATCATGGCGTGCTGGGTGAGCCGCATTTTGCTCCAAAAGCCAAACGCATCATTTATCTGTTTATGTCCGGTGCGCCGTCGCAACTGGATCTGCTCGATTACAAGCCGCTGTTGCATAAGATGAACGGTGAGCAGCTGCCGGATTCTGTCCGGGGGAATCAGCGACTGACGGGAATGTCGGGCAATCAGTCGTCGATTCCTCTGGTTGGCTCGCCGTTTAAGTTCACTCAACATGGTCAGGCCGGTGCCTGGTTCAGCGAGTTGCTGCCGCATACGGCCAGTATTGCCGATGACTTGTGCGTCGTGAATTCGATGTATACGGAAGCGATCAATCACGGGCCGGGTGTGACGTTTCTCCAGACGGGGACTCAGATCGCCGGGCGTCCGAGCATGGGGGCCTGGCTGAGCTACGGGCTTGGGCAGGACAACGCCAATCTGCCTTCGTTTGTCGTGCTGATCACGAAGGATAAGGGTGGCCAGCCGTTGGGCGCTCATTTGTGGGGCAGTGGGTTCCTGCCGACACGACATCAGGGAGTATTGTTTCGAGCAGCCAGGGATCCCGTCCTGTATCTCGGCAATCCCAATGGTGTCAGCAGTGAGAGCCGTCGGATGTTGCTGGATCGACTGCAGGAACTGCATCAGCATCAGCTGGAAGGAACTGCTGACATTGAAATTCAAAGCCGCATCGATCATTACGAAATGGCATATTCGATGCAGACGAGTGTGCCGGAAGCGACGGATATCTCCAGCGAACCGAAGTCTGTACTGGATGATTACGGGCCGGACGTGTCAACGCCCGGCACGTTCGCGGCTAATTGTCTGCAGGCTCGTCGATTGGCCGAGCGTGGCGTGCGATTCATCCAGTTGTATCATCAGGACTGGGATCATCACGGTGGACTTCCCGGTGCGTTGCCGGCAATTTGCAAAGAAACGGATCAACCTGCGGCGGCACTGGTGAAAGATTTGAAACGCTGCGGATTGCTGGAGGACACGCTGGTGGTCTGGGGCGGTGAATTCGGACGCACGAATTACTGCCAGGGAAAAATCTCTCCCAACTTCGGACGCGATCACCATCCTCGCTGTTTCAGCGTCTGGATGGCTGGTGGTGGGATTAAGTCCGGATCAGTTTACGGCAGCACGGATGAATTCGGTTACAACATTGCCACGGATGGACTCCACATTCACGACCTGCACGCGACTGTGATGCACCTGCTGGGTATCGACCACGAACGACTCACCTACAAGTTTCAGGGGCGACGTTATCGATTGACCGACGTGCATGGAAAACTGGTGGAAGGAATTCTCGCATAGGCAGTATCGGCGGGCAAAAACCGTTCGTGAGCGGCGAGTTCGTAGTTTTGAGTTTCGATTGAGTCTGAGGGCAGGACGGGACCTGGACTTTCTTCAGACGCGACATGCACTGCGTCCAGATTTCCGAACATCTTTGGCAGGTCGCGGCCGCGTTGCCCTTGAATATGGCAACCAATCAGCACGCCGTCCGGATTCTGACGAGTCCACTCGACATCACCATTCAGGACCGCGCGGTCTTTGGTACCGGTGGAACCGAACATTGTAAACTTGCTGCCTTGTTTCACAATACGCTGTGAAGTCAGACAAACGCCCTTGATGGAGTAATCTGAGATCCAGACCGGTTCGAGCTGTCCGTCGCCGTCCCATAAGACCCAGGCTTTCCAGTTGCATTCGTAACGCAGCGTGTGGCGAAGATCGCTCCATTCCCGCTCGGTCAATCGATCAGGGAGCGGCATCGTCAGGAAGACCCCGACATGCCAGCCGTGTTGATGCGGTCGGCACCAATGCACAATGCCTCGATTCTGGGTGACTGTCGTAACAAGATCACCGAACAAGGCCAGTTGGACGACCGTCCCATAACGCATCGGTCGGTCAGTGACCATAATGAGGTCAAGGTGAGCCAGTTCGACCAGCCGAGCAGGGATGGGAGTACCGCAGTCCAGACAAACGGAGACGGAAATCTCAGTATGTGGCAGGCGGCCTACGCCCCGTGCGGACGTAGTGGAGTGACTGATCGCAGCGGATCGTAACATTGCGGCCTCAGGCAGCCACCCTACGGAAGATCCGGACAGGGGACTGAAGTCTAATGGACTGAAATCCGATCCGGTTATCGATTTTACGCAGCCCTCCTGAACTCGTTTTTCAGAATCTTTTACCTGATACGAAAACTGTGGGTGGAGAGTAAGGACCAGGCCGCCTCGAACGGTTGTTCCAGTCGCGCCGCCCGGAATGAGCCCGTGACGCTTGTTAGGACAGACCGAACCGACCGTCTTAGAGAGCGATCCGGCAGAATTTGCTGGTGGAAAGACCACAGTCAAAGGAGGGAAGCTGCGGCGGGTCTTTGGGTTAGTGAATTCGCACCGTGCGTGAGGACTGTGTTTTTCGTGTTCTTCCGGTCGTAATGAGTCTTCCGTCAAAACACGTTTTCCTTACGGGCGATAACTTGACGAGACGAGCGTTCGTTTGGGCCGCTGCAACTTCCGCAATTGTTCGGCGTGTGGTTGCTGCCGTGGCACTTAGCTTGTCTACGGCATTCTTCACCCGTCCGTCGAGCACATTGGCAGAGCAGACCATGAAGTTTGAATCCATCTCAGGCAAACAACGATCCCGTCGCAGCAGGACCAGCTTGCAGGCTCCGGCGGTTGTTGAATCACTCGAAGTTCGATCACTCATGACGGTGCTGTCGCCAACAGGCACAGTCAGCGATGCGACCCCCACAATCACATGGGAAGCCGTTGACAATGCGACAAGCTATGACCTGTGGGTGAGCGACCGCGAACAGCAAACCGTGCTGTTCATTCAGGAAAACATCGAGGCCACGAATTTTACGCCTGCAACAGATTTGAATCTGGGTAAGACTCGTACCTGGGTACGAGCCAATTTTGCGGACGGAAGTTCTTCACCATGGTCCCTGCCAACGGATTTTATCGTGCAGGTCGCTCCTGCGGTGACTGGCCCAGTGAATCCCGTGCTCAGCGAAACGCCAACGAAGGTGGCTGACACAACACCGACGATCACATGGACGAGTCCTCCGGGGGCCTTGCGATTCGAAATCTATCTCAGTGATCAGACCAACCTGACATCAAGAATCATCACCGTCAAGAACCTGACTCCGGTGCTCGATGAGGACGGATTTGCACAGTTTGACGAGAATCACGAGATTATACGGCAGGAAGTGCGTTCATATGAACTCACTGAGGACCTGCTGATGGGAAGCTATCGGGTCTTTGTCCGATCACTGGACGACGGTGGAAGACTTTCCCCATGGAGTGCGGCATATAACTTCGAAGTCGCTCCTCCAGTAGTCATCACGCGTCCGACCGGTGTTACTTTTCAGAATCCGCCATTGCTGGAATGGCAGGCGGTTCCTGGTGCTACCGACTATGATGTCGTGCTTGCGAGGGCATCTGCTCCGAACACGCCACTGTACAACTTGAAGTTCCGCACCGGGACGTCTTACCAGATTCCCAGGACCCTTGTGGCCGGCGATTATGTCTTCTGGGTACGCGCTCACCGGCGCGTAACGGGACGCCCCGAAACTGTGGGTATCTGGAGCTTGCCGAGCAACTTTTCCACGATCAGAGTTCCTGTCATCACCGGACCCGCAGGAATTGAATCGGGTGATCCAAATCAACGAATTGTGACTGACGCCCGTCCCACTTTGGAGTGGTTGCCAATCGACAAAGCTGCCCGCTACGAAATCTGGGTCGAACGCGCAAACACGAAGACTACATACCTGAGGACCACATCAGCGACGAATTTCTACCAGTTTGAACAGGACATTCAGCCCGGTAAATACATGGTCTGGGTCCAGGCTTTGAGCACCACTGGTCAGATGACCGGCTGGAGCGCACCGTATTCGTTTGAAGCGACCGGCGGTGTTCCGATCATCACGTTCCCCGTATCGGGCACGAACGTGTTCCCGATTCCGGACATTACCTGGACACCGGTATCTGATGCAAAATCGTACGATGTCTGGATCGCCTGGGTAGGGGAAGATTTCGACTATATCCGTGTCAGTGGCATCGCATTGACGACGTTCGCACCAACCGATCCACTTCCGACAGGGAGTTACCGTGTCTGGGTTCGAGCGGTCAAAGCCGATGGCACGGCTCTGCCTTGGAGCACGCCTGTTAACTTTACGGTCGCCTTGAACGACGTCGAACTGCCCGCACGTGAAGTGCCCGAATTGCTGGCCGCACTGCTGCCAACAACCAAAGACGTTCAGGCTGACTCAGATGCTGAAGCTCCAGCCCGAGAATCCATGGACCCGGGTACTTCGAATCTTCCAGCCGACAGTGACCGTGTTCTTTTCGAGTCCGTTGCAATGCTTTCCACGCCAACTGTCAATCCCGCAATGACGCCGGAAACCGAAGGCTTGATCCAGCAATTGGCCGAAGAATGTATGTCCGCCGAATGGTGGATGTCACACGAAACGGAAACCTGAAACGCATTTGAAGTTTCGACGTACGACAGGCATCACGGCAAACTCAGTTTTCCTTTGCTCTCGTCAATCGTATCTCGACATTGCTGTCCCCTGCACTCGCTGCAGGACAACCAACGGGGCAAACCTGGGAATGGCAAACCAATCGGGACACCGCATCATTGAACCAAACAACGGGACATCCCCGCAAGGCTGCTGAACGTGTTTCTTCGGACACTGGACGTGACGGGCCTGCCGAAGCCAGCACTTGGCTGCGGCAGGGGCCGGACTTCGAGCGGTCGCAGGGCCGGATCATGAAGATCAGATATCCTCGCGCAGCAGCAGCGTGCAACTGGGCCGGAAAATTTGCTCGGTAAGTGTTCGAAGCGGCTACACCGTCGCCAGCAACTCGCGGGTTTCCAGGCGAGTCCGGTAGCGGCGCGAACTGTCCTTCGAACGATGCTCGTCGATTCGCTGAGGCTGACCGGCCACCACGCTGAACAGTCTGCCGAAATCTTTCACGACACGACACCAGATCTCCGCCGAGATCTCCAGGCGATCAAACAACGGAGCAAACTGTTTCGGCGTCGCACCTCGCTTGCCCGATCGAGTCTGTCGAGCCGTCCAGTCCAGCAGGTTCAGGTATTCCGCAGTTGAGATCGGCAAAAAACCTTTGTTACTGCAACGAACGCCTTGCTTATTCATACATGGACCGATCGTACTCGCACCTCCCCGCAGTTCCACCGGAGCCAGATGACGACCACTATTGTAGCCCGTGTCTCCGACGCGGGGGGAGGAAAAGGGGGAAAAGGGGACATTGTACTTTAATGCATAAGTAGAATGTCCCCTTTTTCATTCTCCACCGGCATGAAGCCTTGTCATTACCCACATTTTCTCTGAAGCATCGGCCGTTTTCGTTTAACCCGAGCCAACGGCGAGGATTCCACCTGGGCAGTGCGTGGCAACGCCGCGAAAGGTTTTTCTGAGGGAAATCGTGTGCTTCAACCCTGAAAGGGTTTCACAACAAAGCCTGGGGTCGCCGCGTTGCGGCGCACCCCAGGTAA
>JAYUVA010000202.1:0-6991 GCA_043754375.1 Candidatus Kuenenia sp.
TTCAGTTATCCAGAAGGAGATTGAAGACTTTCGCGGTCAGATTGTGACCGCAGAAGTGGGTCGTGTGATTGAGGTTGGTGACGGGATTGCCCGTTGCACTGGCCTTTCCACAGCGATGTCGGGCGAGATGCTGGAATTCTCGAACGGCACGCGCGGGCTTGCGTTCAATCTGGAAGAGAACAGCGTCGGCGTCGTGATTCTCGGGGATTACCTCAAGATCAAAGAAGGCGACGAAATTCGTTCCACGGGCAAGCTGTTGTCAGTACCGGTCGGCGAAGCGCTTCTGGGTCGCGTTGTCGATCCGCTGGGAAATCCGCTCGACGGCAAAGGCCCGGTGCTGACGCCTCACTCCCGTCCCGTCGAATGGCAGGCCGCCGGAGTGGCGGAACGTCAGCCGGTGAGAGAGCCGCTGCAGACCGGGATCAAAGCCATCGACGCGATGACTCCGATCGGACGTGGTCAGCGCGAACTGATCATTGGTGACCGCAAAACCGGTAAGACCGCGATCGCGATTGACACGATCCTGAATCAGAAGGACACAGGCGTTATCTGCGTTTATGTGGCCTGTGGTCAGCGTGGTTCTTCGGTAGCAGGCGTGGTTGAGATTCTGCGTCAGAATGGGGCACTGGATTATACCATTGTTGTCGCCGCGAGCAGTGCAGACCCGGCTCCGGTCCAGTATTTCGCACCGTACGCCGGTGCGGCGATGGCTGAGTACTTCATGTACCAGGGCAAGCACACACTGGTGGTCTATGACGACCTTTCAAAGCAGGCCGTTGCGTATCGCCAGCTTTCATTGCTGATGCGTCGGCCTCCTGGCCGCGAGGCGTTCCCGGGTGACGTGTTCTATTGCCATAGTCGATTACTGGAACGGGCGGTGAAGCTCAACAACGAACTGGGTGGCGGTTCGATGACGGCCCTGCCGATTGTTGAAACGCTGGAAGGTGAAGTTTCGGCTTACATTCCGACGAACGTGATCTCCATCACCGATGGTCAGATTTATCTGGAATCGGACTTGTTCTGGAAGGGCATTCGTCCCGCAATTAACGTCGGTGTTTCAGTGAGTCGGGTGGGTGGCAATGCTCAGAACAAGGCAATGAAAAAGATTGCCGGAAGTCTGAGACTCGATCTTGCCGCGTTCCGTGAACTCGAAGCATTCGCTCAGCTCGGTACAGAACTCGACAAAGCGACCCAGTCGCAGCTCGATCGTGGCTATCGCATGGTGGAACTGTTGAAGCAGCCACAGTACGGGCCTTTGCACGTCGCCGACCAGGTCGTCGCCATCTATGCAGGTGCCAAGGGTTATTTTGATAAGGTCCCGGTGAACGAAGTGCAGGAAACTGAACGTCAGTTGCACGAGTTTATTCGGACGGAACATGCGGACATGCGTGATAAGCTGATCACGCAGGCGGCACTGTCAGATGAAGTTGAGGGGATGTTGAAGAAGGCGCTGGAAGCGTTTGTGGCTCGCTTGGCATCGAAAAAATGATATCGAAAGGCGGCGCGCGGCTGGGCGTTAGCCCTCCGTGTGAGTAGTAGTCGCGACACACGGAGGGCTTGCGCCCAACCGCTCGCTTTTGGGGTGTTACTGAATTCATGGCTAACAGACGCTTACTTGTCAAACGGCTCAAAGCGGTGCGCAATATCCGCAAGATTACGCGCACGATGGAGTTGATTGCGACCAGTCTTTTCAAAAAATCGATGGATCGCGCAACCGAAGCGGCTGAGTACACTCGTAAGATCTCTGAAATCGTCGGAGATCTCGGGCGCGCGAACCTGAAGTTTTCACATCCATTGCTTGAACACCGCGTCGAAGAAAAACGCAGCGTCTTGCTGGTTTTGACCGCCAATCGCGGTCTGTGCGGCGGTTACAATGCAAGTGTTCTGCGACAGTCACTCGCTCATATTCGAAGCCTGAAAGAAAAAGGGATCGAGTTCCAGCTGGAAGTTTCAGGCAAACGTGGGATTAAGTTTCTGAACTACCAGAAGATTCCGATTCACGCGCAGTACACGACATTCGAGGACCAGCCGGCGTTTGCGGCGGTGGAGGCATTGGGAAACCGCTACGCAGACGACTTCATGGCAGGCCGAATTGATCGCCTGGATGTGGCGTATACGCAGTTTGTGACATCTTCGAAGCAGTTCGCCGTTGTGGAATCATTGCTGCCGATCGGCAATCTGGTTGGCGGCTCAGAGGCAAAGCCTGCAGCGGGAATTGACTACGAGTTCCTGCCATCGGCTGCCGAAATTCTGGCGGAGATTGTGCCGGCGGCTTTCAGTGCGAAACTTTTCAAGTGTTTCCTGGATGCAGCGGTCAGCGAGCAGATTGCCCGGATGGTTGCAATGAAGGGCGCCACAGAGAACGCAGACGAAATGGCAGGCAGCCTGAAACAACAGTATAACCGTGCTCGACAGGCCGGGATTACATCGGAATTGGCAGAAATCATCGGTGGTGCGGCAGCACTGGGTTAATTATTTACGTTTTTGAAACAGCAGTCACGGGGCGAATGACCCATGAGCGAGACAATGACAGCAGGTAAAGTTTCTCAGGTAATTGGATCGACGTTCGATGCCCGGTTTCCGGAAGAGCATCTGCCAGACATCTACAACGCCGTTCTGATTGAAGCGGACGTCAAGGGCATCAAAGTCAAGGTCACCGGTGAAGTCCAGCAGCATCTCGGCGGTGGCCGGGTCCGCTGTGTGGCTCTGGGTAATACGGATGGCATGCGACGCGGCATGGACGTGATCGATACTGGCAAGCCATTGTCGGTACCGGTTGGGAAGGCCACGCTGGGACGCGTATTCAACGTCCTTGGTGAACCCATTGATGGTCGCGGCCCGGTAGCCTATGACGAACGCTGGCCGATTCACCGTCGCCCTCCGTTAATGGAAGATCTTAGCCCAAAGGCCGAGGTTTTTGAAACGGGGATTAAGGTGATTGACCTTCTGACACCATTCGTGCGCGGTGGAAAAGCGGGATTATTCGGAGGAGCGGGTCTCGGTAAGACCGTAATTCTGACGGAATTGATTGCTCGTATCGCCAGTGCCCACGGGGGCTACTCGGTCTTCGCCGGTGTGGGCGAACGAACGCGCGAAGGAAACGACCTTTGGCTGGAAATGCAGGAAACCAAGATCGGCACGACAGACCGATCGGTGATCGAACAGACTTGTATGGTGTTCGGTCAGATGAACGAACCACCGGGCGCTCGTCTGCGAGTCGCCTTGTCAGCATTGACGATGGCCGAATGGTTCCGTGATGCGACTGGAGCGGACACGCTGTTGTTCGTCGATAACATTTTCCGATTTTCCCAGGCTGGCTCGGAAACGTCAGCGTTGCTTGGACGTATGCCGTCTGCGGTAGGTTACCAGCCAACGCTGGGCACTGAGCTTGGTGAACTGCAGGAACGAATTACTTCGACGAAAAACGGGGCTATTACATCCGTGCAGGCCGTTTACGTACCGGCGGACGACGCAACCGACCCTGCACCGGCAACGGCGTTTGCTCACCTGGATGCGTTCATTTATCTGGAACGACGAATTTCCGAAAAGGGTATTTACCCGGCGATCGACCCGTTGGCGTCGTCAAGTCGACTTCTGGATCCACAGTACGTTGGTCAGCGTCACTATAATGCGGCTCGCCGCGTTCAGCAGACGCTGCAACGTTACCGCGAATTGCAGGACATTATTGCAATTCTGGGTGTGGATGAATTGAGCGAAGACGACAAAATGGTCGTGCATCGCGCTCGCCGTATCGAACGCTTCCTGTCACAGCCGTTCCTGGTGGCAGAAGTCTTCACCGGCAAAGCGGGAAAGATTACACCACTGGCTGATACAATTCGCAGCTTTGAAGAAATCTGCGACGGCAAATGGGACCATCTTCCGGAGGCCGCATTTATGTATGTAGGTGCGATTGAAGAAGCCGAAGAACAATTTAAGAAGATGCAGGCTGGGGTCTAGGAGTCTGTCCCGATACTCCAAAACTGTGAGCCGCAAGGCGCTAGCGGTCTGTTGATTGAATCGTTTAACCCTGAGCCGCAGTCGACGGCGTGTGCAGAAACCGTCGCCTGCGGCTCAGGGTTAAACAAGACGGCGTACTTTGCAGACTAAATCAACACCCGCCTAGCCGCGGGTAATTCGCCCGCAAAAAACCGGCGGCTAGCGCCTTGCCGCTCACAAAAACAGCAGTAATCAGACAGACTCGTAGAGCCTTTTCACTCGTGCTTTGATGTGTGCCACTGGCTCTGCCAGCGTTCTCCATCTGCATGAGACACTGGCTGAGCCAGTGGCACACAACCCATCAATGGGGGCCGAAACCGCCCAGGAACATCATCATGGCCGAACTGAGTCTGGTCCTTGTCACTCCGGAACGAACCTTGTTCGATCGCCCGGTCGCGTCCGTCCGTGTTCCATTGTTTGACGGTTCGGCCGGGTTCTATCCGGGTCGTGCACCTCTGGTGGGTCGGCTGGGGATCGGCGAATTGCGACTGACGGAGGCGTCCGGTGTTGTTGAATCGTACTTCATCGAAGGCGGATTCGTGCAGGTGAAAGGGGCGGTCGTTTCCGTACTGACAAACGCCGCGATGGCAACTTCAGAACTCAGCCGCAAGGTCGCCCTGGCAAAACTTGAAGAAGCGAATGCAGCGCACGGAAAGACCGATGAGGAATTCGCCGCTTCCTCGCGTCGGCTTGAAAAAGCGCGGAAGATGCTGGCGCTGGCGAGCAGGGATTAACAGCCATGAACAAGTTTGATCCTCGTATTGATGCACTTGTGATGGAAACCAGAACGCATTGGGATTCGTCTGTGGGCGTTCTGTCCGACGAAGACCGCCGCTGGGTCGCAAAATCCATTCACGATCAGCCACAGTTGGCATCTCACATCGCCTATGAACGCAGCCATACCGGGTTTACCAGGTTGATTACTGTGACCCTGGAAGATATCCAGCGGCTGTATCTGTCAAGATAGATGCGTCGCAGTGCCTCCGGCGAAATGATGATGCTGGTCATCAGCCCGGACTTCTATTGCGCGGTTGAGGATGGCTCATTCGTTTAACCGCGTGGGCAACGCCCCGCGCGTGGGACTCCATCGCGCAGAACGCTGCGAGCGCGGCCCGCTGGGCACGCGGTTAAACGAGTTTTTTCCGATTGGATAGGAATTTGCCGTATATGATCGTATGATTTGAGGACGCGCATGCCGCTGAAATGTTTCGGTGGCGCAAGAGGGCTGTTCGCCGCATGCGTTGGATCATGTTTTGATGTGGAATCAATGCAATGCGTAAATTGATGATGGCGACTGTCCTGTCAGGATTGTCTTGTGTTGTAGTCGGATGTGGCGAGGGTGAAGCACCAACGCCAAATGTTGGCGATGTAAAATCCGTTGAGCCCAATGGGGCCGCAGGTGCGTCAACAATCGAAGCCGATTCCAACGCTCCTCCAAAGTTGGATCTTGTTGAACCAACCCCTGCACTTGAACAGGTACCTGCAGTCAGACTAACACCTGCGGATGATCCTGGTCCGGCAGATGAACCGAGTCCAACCGTACAGCTGACAATCGGAGATGCTGCTCCACCAATTTCCATTGCCAAATGGATTAAGGGAGAACCGATCGAAGCGTTCACGAGCGACAAAGTCTTTGTCGTTGAATTCTGGGCTACCTGGTGTGGGCCATGCCTGGCGGGTATGCCGCACATTGCGGCGCTCCAGACGGAGTACGGTGACAAAGTAAAGTTCATCGGTGTCAGTGCTGAAGAAGAAGATGTGGTTACGGAGTTCATGGGACAGGAATCCCGCGATGGCAAATTGTGGTCAGAGGTGCTGACGTACACGATTGCTCTTGATGAAGATCGCCAGACAAATGCGGCGTATATGAAGGCTGCCGGTCAGAACGGAATACCGTGTGCGTTCATCGTTGGAAAAAGCGGGAACGTGGAATGGATCGGTCATCCTGCGGCCATCGACGATGTGTTGAAACAGGTCGTCGATGGAACCTGGGATCTTACCGCCGCGCGAAATGCACTCCTGGCAGAACAGGAAGCCGACAAGGTCATGCAGGAGATTGGCCCGAAGATTAACGCCGCACTGCAGAGTGGTGACTTCAAGTCGGCTGTAGCGTTGATTGATCAGTTGATTGAGAAGTTTCCGGAGAACGGCCAGTTCAAACAAGCTCGTTTTCAGTTTTTGCTGAAAGGCGAGATGTTCGACGAAGCGAACAAAGCTGCTGAAGAGATGCTGAAAGCGTCAAATGACAGTGCCCCCGAGCTCAACCAGCTGGCATGGATGCTCGCCACCGGCGTTGCTGGCCCGGGACCGGATCTGGATCTGGCACTCTCCGCTGCAAAACGTGCTGAGGAACTGACCGAATCAAAGGATGCCTCGATCCTGGACACCGTCGGTCGCGTCCTTTTCAAAAAGGGCAACATTGAAGACGCGATTGCGATTCAGAAGAAGGCCATCGAAATTGCTGGCGCGGATCTGAAGGAACAATTAGAAGCGTCGTTGAAGGAATACGAAGCGGCGCTGAAGGGCGACGACACGGAAGCCAAGCCAGCAGAAGCGTCGAGTGAAGCAACGACAGTGGAACCGGATGCTGCCAAGCCAGCTGAAGCCGATCCTGCCAAGCCAACTGAAGCCGATCCTGCCAAGCCAACTGAAGCCGATCCTGCCAAGCCAGCTGAAGGTGATGCGGACAAACCTGCCGACGACGCGGCCAATTGAGGAAACGGGATACAGCCGACAGTGATGATGTAACCCGCTCGGTCATGAATGAGGAAAAAAATGGCGAGCGGCATGCTACCTGAGCGAGACACTGAGTGATCCGGGATTTCTCTGAAGAATCCGCCATTTTCGTTTAATCCGAGCCAACGGCGAGGATTCCAGCGAGGCAGTGCGTGGCAACGCCGAGAAGGTTTTTTCTGAGGGAAATCGTGTGCTTCAACCCTGAAAGGGTTTCACAACAAAGCCTGGGGTCGCCGCGTTGCGGCGCACCCCAGGTAAC
>JAYUVA010000203.1:0-3234 GCA_043754375.1 Candidatus Kuenenia sp.
AGACACGCCGGGCAGAGTCCCGCAGGTGCATCGGTCGGCCGTTTCTCACCACAAACCCGGCAATTTTCAACATCGCTCATCACGCAGACTCCACAGAACGGTACTTGATCCCACTATTTACCTATGACGAACGACGCGAAAATGGTTACAAAGTTTTTTTCGATTCGTGAAAGATTACAACAAGGCCCGCAGCAGGTCAGCGATCTCCTCGTCGATCTCCCCTGGATCGGCGACGGTTCTTCCCACTTCTTCGCGAAGAAGCTGCCGATAGCGACTCCGCAGCCGATGAGCGGCCACCTTGACGGCTCCCTCGCTCATTTGTAGTGTTTCGCCGATCTGCTCATAGGATTCACTCAAGTCATTCCCGTCCAGCAATGGCCGCAGCCGGTTGAACAGTTCGGACTTTCCGCCACGAGTTGCCTCTGATTCAAGCCGCGTCAGGACATGCTCCAGCAGGACCATCGTCCAGCGGCGTTCAAAGAGCCGTTCGGCTGTGATCTCGTGAACAGGTTCGTTGATGTAACGACCTTCGGCATCCTGCAGATCGATCGAGACCGGAGTGCGGCCGCCACCGCGTTTCATGGCCAGGTCATGATCCCGGCAATGTGACAGGAAATTGGCACAGGCCGTTCTGAGAAAGGAACGAAACCGTCCGCGTGACGGGTCGGCTTTCGCGAGGTCGCGGCGTTCGATCAAGTCAGCAAGGAAACCCTGAACGAGATCGCTCGCCTGCTCACGATCAAGTCCCTGACGACGGGAAAACACATAGAGCGGATACCAATAGTCGCGGCACAGTCGTTCTAATGCGTCTCGGCCCTGCTGATCACCAGGATCGCCGGCACGCAGGACACAGCTCCAGTGAGTCGTCGGGAATCCAGCGGCAGGCAGGTACTCGGACATGGTTGGACTGTCACAGTAGAGGACGATGATTAGAGCGTCTTTCAAAACCTGTAGCAGGACTCGTGAGAGTTCTGAAACGCCCCCGAATTCTCACGAATCCGGCTACATGCGGAGGTTTTGAAAGGCGCGCTGGTGACCGCAGCACGGGAAAAGTGTATCCAGAATCCCGGCCGTATGCGGCAAATCGCCTGACAAACATTCGCTGTCCCAAAATCTGACAACTTTTCGCGGTCTGTTTTCGAAAGGATGACGTCTCTCCAGTATCGGACGCCAGAATGGACGACATCTCAAATGACTACACCGCCACTCAACAACGATCTCCTGAACCCTTTTCGCGGTTATTTGTGGGCGCTCGCGCACGCTCAGCTGGATCCGCAGTTGAAGCGGCAGTTGGATGCTTCGGACATTGTCCAGCAGACATTGCTGCGGGCCCATGCGGCGTTGCCTGGTCTGCGAGATCGAAGTCCTCACGTTTTGGCAGCATGGCTGAGGCAGATTCTGGCGACTGAGCTGGCCGATGCCGTTCGCTACTGCCGACGAGATAAACGCGACATCGGTCGCGAACGTTCGCTGGCTGCGGATATTGACCAGTCTGCAGCGGGCCTGGAAAGCTGGCTGGCCGCTGACCACACGTCACCCAGCGTGGCTGCCGAACGAAACGAGCAGATGCTGCATCTGGCAAATGCTCTGCTGGAGCTTCCCGTCGATCAGCGGGAAGTCGTCATTTTGAAGCACCTTCGTGATCGAACACTGCAGCAGATTGCTGATGAATCCGGCCGCACCGTCCCGGCAGTGGCCGGGCTGTTGAGGCGCGGACTGGCTAAGCTGCGAGAGGTTCTGGAACAATCTGAAGATCAGAAACGAGCCGACTAACCATGCCACCCACAAATCCTCCTTCTGATAATTCCAGACTTGATGGACTGATCGCCTCCTATCTGGAAGCGCTCGAACGCGGCGAACAACCGGATCGACAGCAGCTGTTGGCAGCGCAGCCTGAGGATGCCGAAGCATTGGCCAGATTCTTTGCAGATCTCGACAAAGTCGAAGCCACAAAACTGCAGGCACAGCAGGCTCCTGACGTGACTTTCATTCCGCAACACGAACCGAAACCAGGAGCGATCTTCGGCGGTCGCTACAAGCTGCTGGAGAATATCGGCGAAGGCGGCATGGGATCGGTTTGGGTCGCCGAACAGCAGCAGCCGGTCAAGCGGCGAGTCGCCATCAAGCTGGTCAAAGCCGGCATGGATTCGAAACAGGTGCTGGCTCGGTTCGAAGCCGAGCGGCAGGCGCTGGCCCCGAAGCTCAGCCCTGACACCCGAGTGCGGACGGCGGAATTGTTTATCGGCTCACTTTACCGGGTCGATGGCGGCTCCATCACTAAACAACTGCTGAAACTGATGCCCCAGCTTGAACGCCAGACGCAGGATCGGATCTCGACAGAAGTCATGACGATTCTGCTCGATTACTTAGCGTTGTCCGAGGACTATTTTGAAATTAACACGGAGCTTGGTGATAGCTACAATGATGTGAGAGGGTTCTCGTCGGGCGTCATGGCGATGACGAACGAGCGGTCCGCGGCCTCGCTGCTTCAACATCCCGCGACCACGGGCCGACCCCGCGAATTGCTACTTCAACGATTTGAGGAACTGGTGTTTCACAACGGAAATCATGTGTTGCTGCCGCTGCGGGAACCTCTTGACGAGCGGTGGGGAATTTACGAAAACCCTCCGAGTGCGATTCCTGCGGCGGATGGAAATGAGCACGGAGGGCTGACGCCCAACCGCTCGCCGTCCGAACCGCCGCCGCGTCGGTTTCATAACCTGCATGACGCCGCCACATGGATTCAGCAGAACTGGCCCGACTTTGATCTTGAGGCCACGCATCAGGTGATTTGGCGGGGGGAAAGATAAGTGGGTGGACTGAGTGGTATAATGCGAGCGGTCGGAATTGATGTATTTCTTTGGCGAGCGGGGGATGTCAATCCCCTGATGGACCGCGTGGACACTGCAAAAATCAGGGGACTTACGTCCCCCGCTCGCCGAACGCAGCCTCAGCTCATCCCGCGTGAAGTGTAGAATGTCGAGTGAAAGGAGTCGTCGGTGCGGAGCGAATGTCTGATTTTACTGTCAATTCTGCTCGCGGGTGCCTGTGATTGCCACGCTGTCCAGGAAACTGAACCTCCTGAGTTGATCATTCCACCGTGGGATGAAGTTGAAAAACCACCAGCAACAGCGAATGTCAACACGGCTGGAATTGCGCGACAGGAAATCCCGCGGGAAGCCATCGATTTTATTCGCGGCATTGCACTGCTGTTGATTCCTCAGGAGTTCGAAG
>JAYUVA010000204.1:0-8076 GCA_043754375.1 Candidatus Kuenenia sp.
CGCTGCACTTTCATACCGGTAATCGATGACACCAGATGACTGGTTGGATACAGGCGCTGCGTGTTGATCTTCGTGTACACGCCGTAATAGTCGGCCCGCGTGCGAATCGCCATCACGATTTCTTCCAGCGCCGCATTGCCGGCGCGTTCGCCCAGTCCGTTAATCGTGCATTCAATCTGCCGCGCGCCGGCTTCCATTGCTGACAGACTGTTGGCCACGGCCAGTCCCAGATCGTCATGACAATGTGCGCTGATGATGGCCTTTGAAATATTCGGAACGTGCTGCTTCAGATACGAAATCACTTTGAAGTAATGATTCGGCGTGGCGTATCCGACGGTGTCCGGGATATTGACAGTCGTGGCACCAGCATCGATCGTCTTTTCCACGACCTCACACAGAAAATCCAGCTCCGTCCGGGCCGCATCTTCCGGGGAGAATTCAATGTCATCGCAGAATTCTTTCGCCAGTTTTACAGACGAAATCGCGCGTTCGATAATCTGCTGTTTGTCCATCCTGAGTTTGAACTCACGATGAATCGCGCTGGTGGCCAGGAACACATGGATGCGGCGTTTTTCCGCCGACACCAGTGCCGCCTTGGCGCGGCTGATGTCGTCTTCGCGGCTGCGAGCCAGTGCACAGATCGTGGTGCGATCACCGAATTTCGCGGCGATCTGCGAGACAGCTTCGAAGTCGCCGGGTGATGCGATAGGAAATCCAGCTTCGATCACATCGACTCCCAGATCGACGAGGGCTCGGGCCACTTCCAGCTTTTCCCGGGTGTTCATGCTGCAGCCGGGAGATTGTTCACCATCGCGGAGGGTGGTGTCAAAGATTATGATCTGGTCGCCGGTCATCAGTCTTTCTCCATGCGGAGGAACTACGGATTGGAAAAAGGGGTCAGGAACCAATAGTGCGGAGCACCCGTCGGGCCATTTGGCTATTGGTTCCTGACCCCCTTTTTCCAAATCACAAAAAAAGCCCTGAGGAATCCTCAGGGCTGGAAAAGTCGGTCATAATGCATGACGTACCCGAGGCGAACTTCACTTTGGAAGTCGTAGTAGGCTCAGGCTTGAATGCAGGAAGGTCATCGGTCGCAAAACTCGGTTTGAGGGATTTCATGCACCCAAAATGTCACAGACGTTTAGGGAGCGTACCCATGAAGAGTCCGATCGTCAACGACAGGTTCACCCTTCCGATCGCGAAAATCTACAATTTCTCCGAAGACATAACGTGATCGGATTGCTAAATTCCGTATTGAAGTGGCCTGCAGGGAAGTTGCGGTCAGCAGCGAATGATGAATTCTCTTCGCTCGGTTTTCATCGGATCAAGGAGGCGATCGATGGCAAAATGGATCACGGCAGCAATTTTTGCTGCACTTTTTTTTTCAGTCGGTTTGCTCGCCGGACACAGCGTACCGTTCACTAAGGCCTTGGCGACAGGCGTGACCGGAAAGTTAAATCCCGGTTTTGATGCAGACCAGAAACCTGCCAGCGACATTCCTGTGGATTCAACGGCATCGGATGATGCAACTCCGACTTTATTCATCAGCCACGCGGCAGCTTCGGAAAAATCGAAACGGCTTATGGCAGAACCGATAATCGAAAGTGCCTCCCGCGATGTGCATCGGACTGCCATTCGGGATTTGATCTATCGGCACTTTCCGAACACGGATGCAGTCGCCGCCGGGATCTGGGTGGAAACCTTTACAGAAATGAGTCTTGATGAGATCACTTTTATTCTGGAACAGAAACGCCTGACGTCCGAGGGGATCGGAGCGGGCCTTTCTGCGTCGTTCGTGCCATCAACATCAACACCGTCGCTGACACATACCGTGCTGCCAGAACCACTGCCGTCAAAGCAGGAGCAGGCGGGCGATGTTGCCGTTCGAGTGGTGGAAGCAAATCTTCGCTCTGCGTACTCATTGGGGTTTCGTCGCATGGTTGTGTTACCGGACGCGGTCTCCCGTCCGGAATCAAGGGCTGCAGACAAACCACGGATGGCTCCTGTGACATGTTTTCGGAGCTTTGAGTCCGGCACATTGATCGGCTCGCCGATTGCAACGCATGTCGCGCTGACGAAAGAGAATTCGACAATGTTCTGTCTGGAGGGCAATCGACTGACTCGTCGCGGTGACTTTCAACTGCTGGCTGATCGGCGACTTGGAATCGTTACCAGCAGTGAAGAACTGGCGGCTGCGGAATCAGCGCCATTGCCGGAAGGTGCGACTGACGTGCAGATCTCGCAGAATGGGACCATTCACTTCAGGAACCCCGCCGGAGAAACCGAAGACGCTGGCCGCATCACCGTGTGCAGTGTCACGGATCTTGCAGACCTGCACTCCGATGACGGCGTATTCTTTGTTGTGTCGCATGCAGCCAAAGTCACCCGACGTGACGATGCGTCCGCCTTTCTGCAGACCCACATGCTCGAACATTCGAATGTCGATCGATCTTATGAAAATGCGCTGTTGACGTATTTGAAATCACTGAGTGATCCGTTCGTGGAATAGCGTGTTTATCCCCAAAGCCCGGGCGATGGGTAACAAGCCCGGTCTGTGAGAGCCACGTGCGAGAAGAAGTCGCACACGCCTTTGGCTTGCAGTCAGGGGATGGTATACCACGATTCTGTAAGTCGCATCCTGTGTTTATGCACACATCTGTTTTTGCGAGGCCCGTCATGCTCCAGTTTACGCCCCTGGTTCTGCTGCTTCCCATACTTTTGGCGGGCGGTCCGCACTCGGCAATCGCATACACGGATGAAAAGCCGGTTGTGGAAACGTCGAACGTGGATGACCCGGAAGTTAAGCTCACTGCCGGGACGTGGAAGGATGTCGAGGCGCTGGTGGCAAAGAACCCGGGCAGGATCGTAGTTGTGGATGTCTGGTCGATGTCATGTCTGCCGTGTATGACGGAGTTTCCTCATCTGGTTGAAATGCACCGGAAGCACGGCGCAAAAGTTATCTGCATCAGCTTTAATGTGGACTACGTCGGGATCAAGTCGAGGCCGGCGGCGTCATACGAAAAGAAGGCGGAGGTATTCCTGCAAAAGCACAAAGCCACCTGCACAAATATCCTTTCAACGATGCCGTCAGACGAAGTCTTTCAGTCGCTGGAATTGTCGTCTATTCCCGCAGCCTATGTCTACGGTACGGACGGGAAACTGCTCAAACGCTTCGACGACAGTCTGCTCGTTGATGGCAAAGACGAAGCGTTCACCTACAAGGACGACATCAATCCGTTTGTGGAAAAGTTGCTGTCGGATGTGAAGTAGATGCTGGTCGCGGCGAGGGGGCGCGAAGTCCTGCTCGGTAGGCAGGACCTGCAGAATTGCTGCAACCCGTGCCATCGCGCCAACCGATTCGACCGGATCCTGTTGAGTTTAGTGAACGCATGATGTTCTCTGTGTGCTTCAATTGTTTCGCCTTTTGATGCCAGTCACCAGTTCGCAAGTTATGTTTCCGGAGAATCGCAACAGGTCTGGCGCTGCACTTGGGGTGTTCCCGGACGTGGGCCAGTGGTTTCGATTCCGATGACGATGTTTGTTGTGTCGAGAACGCACTACGAATGCAGTCGTTGCTGATTCACGGTTCTGCCGTGTGCGCCCGGAGAGACTCACGATGACCACCACTCAGGAATTCCGCAACGTCAACGTCACCGCTGTCGGCGTATCACCTAAAATCAGCAATCGTCCCGACGGAATAGCGCCTCGTACTATCTCGACCGGACGTGAACTGACAGCCATGGGGATTCTGACGGCGTTGCGCCGCCGCTGGCTGCCGGCATTGGTGCTGGCGATCCCCGCCGCATTGCTGGCATTTGCGATCGTGTGGGAAACGGTCCCGGCGAAATATGAATCATCAGCGATCCTCAAGATTCAACAATACGAACAGATCATTGTATTTGAAAATGCCAAGCAACGCAGCACAGAATTTCTGACGTACCGTGACACTCAAAAGGGTTTCATCAAAAGTCGTGGCGTCCTGACAGCGGCGTTGCGTGATCGGAAAGTCGTGGCATGTCGCACGATGAGGACTGTAGGTCATCCGGTCGAATGGCTGATGAAGGAGTTGAACGTCGATGAGCAAATCAGTCCCGAGTTCCTGAAGATCAGCCTGCAGGGGGAATATCCTGAAGACCTGGCATTGATCGTCAATGCCATTAAAGAATCGTATCTGAACGAAGTTGTCTACAACGAACGTAACAAGCGCATCGAGAATCTCCGGAAAGCAGAAGAATCGCACCGCGACATCGACAAGCGTGTGCGTGCAGCACTTCAGGAGATTGAACGTCTGGCAACTCACCTCGGGACAGTTGATCCGAAAAACCTGCTGCTGGATCAAGGACGTATCCAACAGAAGATTTCAGACCTTGATAAAGAACTGCGCGAACTCGACGGTGCCATTCATGCTGAAGAAGCACTCCAGGCTCAGGGCTTGTCCGGAGGAGTGATGGGGACCGATCCCGGTCTGCTGACCATCCGTGGCGGCAATGCACGAAGTGGTACCTCTGCGGTCTCCGGTGGCACTCTGGATCCGGGGCAACAGCTTTTACTGTTGCGTCAGAAGATTGTGCAGTTTGAGGCAACCACCAGGAATCCAAACCATCCCGATCTCCTTGCGTGGCGTGAGCAGGAAAAACTACTTCGCAGCATGATGGGCGGCGGAATCTCTCCGGGTGCGGATGGGACCGTGACACCGGTACCGTTTTCGCGTGTAGCGTATCTGAAAAAACTACGAGACGCGGTTGCCGCTGAAATTTCGACACAGGAAAAACTGTATAACGAAAAAAATCTGCAGAGGATTGAACTGGAACGTGAACAGCGGGAGATTGATCCCGATGTCAAGATGCGAGAATCGCTGGCTCAGCAGATTCGCGAGCAGGAAGTAGAACTTAACGCTCCGGATCGAATCAGCTCAGTTCAGGAAGCAAACGTCCCGGAAGAACGTGAGATCAAGAAAAAGACACAGCTGTCCACGCTGGCCGGACTTGGAGTGTTCGGTTGCATCGTCTGCGGTTTTACGTTGTTTGAATGGTTTTCGTATCGGATCGGTGCGGCGACGGATATTTCCAACGAAGTCGGCCTGCGATTGATCGGGACGATTCCGTCACCGGATCGCGGTGGTTTATTGGGTCTGGGGATCTTCGCGGGCAAAGTCGACTACGATGAATGGAACCGTGCGGTCACGGAATCCATGGACGTGGTGCGCACGTTCCTGATGCGACATATCGATCCGGCTCGTCCGGCATCGATTCTCATCGTCGGTGCTTCGGCCAATGAAGGCAAGACAACAGTCTCATGTCAGTTGGCCGCCAGTCTCGCGCGAACCGGCAAGCGGGTGGCGCTCATCGACTGTGACCTGCGACGTCCTTCGGCTCACTTGATGGTCGGTGGCCAGCAGGGGCCGGGAATCAGTGAGCTTCTGCGCGGCGACGCAACGATGGATGACATCCGCCAGCAGACGCAGGCACCGGGGCTGACGTTTATTGGTGCCGGCAAGGTGGATCAGCGCGTCCTCCAGTTGTTGTCGATTGACGGCGGTCGCGGGTTGATTCAGCAGTTGAAGTCGCGTTTCGACTTTGTCGTCATTGATACATCGCCGCTGCTGTTTGTAGCCGAACCATCCATGCTGGCTCAGAATGCGGACATTGTCCTGTTGGCGACGCGCAAAGATTACAGCCGCGTACAGTACGTCACCCAGGCTCGCGATTCACTGCGCAGCCTGCAGATTCCGCTGTTGGGTGCGATCATGGTTGGTGCCGATTCAGACTTCCAGCGACAGACGTATGGTTATCAACAGGAAGTTGTACCAATGACCAGTATCACATGACTAACTCTCCACACCCGATCGATGGAACATTCACGGTTGACGTGGAGGACTACTTTCACGTTTCCGCCTTCGCATCCGTCATTAAGCAGGACGACTGGGATCAATACGACTGCCGTGTTGAAAACAGCACTCGGCGAATTCTGGAAATTGCGGCGAAACAATCAACGCACGGCACTTTTTTTATCCTCGGCTGGGTGGCCGAACGCTATCCGCACCTTGTCGCGGAGATTCGTTCGGCGGGCCACGAAATCGGCTGTCACAGTCAATGGCATCAACTGGTGTATGATCTCGGACCGGCGAGTTTTCGTGCCGATCTGATTCAATCCCGCGATGTGCTGCAGAATATTCTGGGTGAACCCGTTCGCCTGTTTCGGGCACCGAGTTTTTCAATCACATTGAGATCGCTTTGGGCGCTGGAGATTCTGGCAGAGGAAGGCTTCGAGACGGATTCCAGCATCTATCCGACGCAGCATGATCGCTACGGAATTCCCGGGTCGCCAAAGGGGCCGTATGTGATTCAGACATTGAGCGGTCCGATTCGCGAGTTTCCCGGGATGACGGGCACGCTCGCGGGCATGACAGTGCCTGTGGGCGGCGGTGGATATCTGCGATTGACTCCGTGGCGCTTAACGGCGCGACTGCTGCGACAGATTCGCTCCGCAGGCAGACCGCTGAACGTGTATCTGCATCCCTGGGAAGTCGACGTCGATCAGCCGCGTATTGCTGCTTCGTTGAAATCTCGATTCCGACATTACCAGAATCTGTCCACGACTGCCACGAAACTCGCGCGAATGTTGAGCCAGTTTCGACTCACCACGATGACGGCGGTACTGGATCAGTGCCTGGCAGCAGCAACCACCCCGGCAGCAACCACCCCGGCAGCATTTACCCCGGCAGCATTTACCCCGGCGACAGGCACCACACGCGGTCGCCACTTCCCCCACAGGCACACCTGAGACATGACCGGGCGAATTCTGTATGTGACTCATCGAGTCCCCTTTCCGCCGGATCGCGGCGATCGAATTCGAACCTGGAACGTGCTCAAGTTTCTCGCAGGTCGTGCTGCGGTTGATCTGGTGTGTCTTGCCGATGAATCTGCTTCAGATGACACATTGCAGGAACTTCGCAAAGTCACGAATCAACTGGCCGTGATTCCGCATTCCGGTTATGTGCGCTACGTGCGCGGCGCGTTCTCGATGCTGCGCGGCCGGACCATGACGGAGGGCCTGTTTGATTCGCCTGCATTGATATCCGTAGTTCGTGCGTGGAGCCGTCAGACAACTTACGATGCGGTGCTGGCGTCGTCGTCGGGAGTTGCTGGTTATCTGTTTCCGCCGTGCGTCATCGCCGATACGAAGCGCTGGGTCGATTTGATCGACGTGGATAGTCAGAAATGGCTGGATTATGCCACGGCTGCGAGTTTTCCTATGTCACTGGTGTATCGCACCGAAGGACGGCGACTCCGGACTGTCGAATGTCGTCTGGCCGCGACCTGCGATCGGCTGCTGGTTGTGAGTGCCGCAGAACGCGACTTGTTCCGTGAGTTTTGTCCGACGGATCGCATCGTTGCGGTCGGCAACGGTGTCGATTATGAGTATTTTGCTCCACAGCCGGATACTGCTTCCGAAGCTCATTCCTGCGCGTTTGTGGGTGTGATGAACTACAAACCAAACGCCGATGCGGCGATCTGGTTCGCGCAGAATGTGTGGCCTCAGATTCGGCATCGTTACCCGGACGCAAGGTTCTATGTTGTTGGTAAGTCACCGACGCCCGAAGTCCGGGCCTTGCATGCCGTCAATGGCATTGAAGTGACTGGGGCAGTCCCGGACGTGCGCCCGTGGTTGTTGCGATCGACATGTGCAGTGGTGCCGTTGCGAATCGCTCGAGGAGTGCAGAACAAGGTATTGGAGGCGATGGCGTGTGGTCGGCCTGTGATCTGTTCTCCGGAACCATTCAAGGGCCTGGCGGCAGAACCCGGTGTTCATTTGCTCAGAGCAGACTCAGCGGTCGAATGGATCACTGCGCTCAGTCGTGTGTTCGATGACAAACAGATGCAGCTCGAACTTGGTCGCGCTGCTGCCGATTGGGTGCGACAGCACTACTCATGGAGTTCAGCACTGACGTTGTTCAATGAATTCTAGCACCCCTGACAAAAACGGTTCAACGACAAATCATGTGCGTGGCCCGGAAATCGATAATGACCCAATGGGAACCCATTGAGGATCGCGCGCCGCGACCTCGTCACTGAA
>JAYUVA010000205.1:0-22144 GCA_043754375.1 Candidatus Kuenenia sp.
CACAGATGCGACCGCACCGGTCCTGTGAAAAAAGGCGAGCTGCCAACGCAGTGAGTGTCCCGGCCAAGAGATCCTATCACCACGCGGCAGCTCTGTTGAGCAGTGTAGTTCAGCAGCCGCTGCAATTACCAGGTGATTTCGGGATGGTGGGACAATGAGCGAGAAGAAACCAAATTCTCAGCACGTCGGCCTCAAAGACCGGCAAGCCTACAAGCGACGGCATGCCTTGCGGCAGTATGCGGCGATCGCTCTTGTCGCACTCATTGCGATTGTCGTCGGCAACTGGGCGGTTCAGGCGTGGTGGATCGGCGGTCCCGTCATTGGTCACCTGATGTTCATGGTGTTCGGACTTGGAATCACGGGTGGCGTTTGGTGGCTGCTCGAATCACAGGATCCGGATCCCGACCCGGCAGCGGCTAAAATCGAGGCAGAGCGATGGCCTGCTCAATCGCCTCAACATCCCCTTCAAGATTGAGGTTCCAGAATGACGTGATTTTTCCATGCTCGTCGATGTCCATGACCTTAAAGCCCTCACTCATGTCGATCGGCGAATTGAAGACAGGAACGGGCCGGGCCACGGCCTTCAACCGGTCTCTGACTTCAGGATTTAACAGCATCGCCTTCACCAACAACAGTTTTTGAGATTCTGTTCGCGTCAAATCAACTCCCGAAAAACTCTGACTACTAAACGTCACAACAAACATGAACGAAACGAAAACACGAAAAACTGCTGACCAGCCGGGGTTGCGAATTCGAAGCCGAGCCCCGGATGGTCAGCCCCGAAGGACACAACATATGACAAAACAAATTCCAACGGCAGAACTTGAAGCGTTCGTTGCTAAAGGCCAGGCAACGGTTCAGGGGACAGCAGAAGTGACGAATCTGCTTTTGCTGCAGATCTTGATTGAGCTGCGAGAGCAGAATCAGCAGCAGCCAGATCCTGATCCGCACCAACCAGCGAAAACCTGATTCGTCGCAGTTCCTGCAGGATTTTTTGCAGCAGCTCTTTCGATTCTTCATCCATGGATCACCTATTGAAAAACTGCTGACCAGCCGGGGTTGCGAATTCGACACCGAGCCCCGGGTGGTCAGCCCATTGAAGGACACAAGATGACACATGTGGATGACACTTCTTTACATCGTCGCGATTGCAGTGGTTGCTGTCATTGTGGCCATCGCGGTTCTTTACGCTGTGGTATTCGGCGTGATGGCCGTGGGGGTTCTTTTTGGAGTCAAAGTCGCATGGAAGAAACGAAAGTTCTTTGTCGGCCTCATCCCTGATGAAGAGATCTCTGCCCCCGACTTTGCCGCTGGAGTTGTTGAAGCTGGCATCAGATCCGCAGTGAACACTGTTCAACAGCTGAAGAAATCAAAAAACGAACACAACGTGCCTGAGGTGCCGGCTTCAGCACTGATCGACCAGCAAACCTCAGCGAAAGCTGAAGTGATACGACCAAGGCGAATTGCCGTGAAAAGAAAAAGACCTGAACTCTGACAAACTGACGGGCCGCGTCTCACAACGCCCACAAACAATCTTATCGGCAATCCGCCGATGGTGAAATACTACCACTTGACTGGAGACCTGTGCTATGGCAAAATTCGACGCCATGACACGCATCAGCATTAATGTAAAAAACCTGCTCGACGCCAGGGGCTGGGATCAAAAGGATCTGGCCGAGGCGCTCGGGGTCGATCCGTCCAATTTTTCGAAGACGCTGAACGGCAAACACTCTCCACGACTCGACCTTTTGGAACGCATCGCTAAGGTCCTGAAAGTCGATATCAGCGAGATTTTTTGCAAGCCAGAAGTCGCTCAGGTTTAGCCCCGAAAATTAAAAGGTGATTTTTCACCATTGGGCTTGACTGGTGATTTTTCACCATCTATAACTCGCCCCCGTCAGATCTGACGGCCGGCATCTCTCCAAGAAACAGCCCACCGATCTGACAGGATCGGTGGGCTGTTTTCGTTGCGCGTCGAAGCTGCAGACATTGACAACATTTCGACACGTCACACCGAAGCCGATCCTCAGGCCAGTGATGCTGCCCCCGAGTTTGAGCGGTAAGGCGGTGGTCTATGGGCTTCGAAGCCTGAGCTGGCACTTTGAAATTTGAGATCTGAGATTCCAAATTTCAAACCCGGGGCGGTCGTGAGAATGACCGCCCCGGTCGGAAACTCGGCGACGTGCCGGGTGTTCCCCCCTGCTGTTGAGATCGGCAGGGATCACCAGAATACGGTGAAAAAAGGCGAACATTCGTCCAATTCACCCGGATTTTACGGAGAATACTGATTGTGTCCCGGCCCCTGACCGCATGGCTGCTAAACGTCCAAATCGGTGATTGCTTAGTGTCTTCCCCGCTCAGTAGGGTGGCATCGAGCCATCACCTGACAGGGAGCCAGTGCATTGATCTCCACCAATCGCCTCGCCGAGCCGCCCTCGGCACCGATCACGATCCATCTCCACTTTCCGGAGCGACTCACGGAGGCCGCGATGCAGTTCCTGGCAACGATGGCCCAGCAGCACTTCCCGTTTTCGCACATCGAATCCAACGGCACTGTGGAGGATCGAGAAGAGCAACTCAATCCTCGATCTTCACCCCTCACTCCTCCCCCGAAGTCACCAGCAGCGACTCGCGACGTCCCCGAAGCGACGGGGGACTCGCGCGGGACACCAGCGACGAACGACGAGTCGCTGCTGGGCGTCTATCAGTCGCAAATGAAGGCCAAACGGCAGCGCACCGCCAGCCCCGAGACGATCGGAGACCACGAGACCTCGCTGAAGCAGTTCGATGCCTTTTGCCTCGCCAGGGAAAAAGTGTGCGGATCGGACGATCCGGACGAAAAACGCACGCACCGGTTCTGCACACCGGTGCGATCGTTGTCCGAACCGGACATTTTGTGTTCCTTTTCCGCACACTTGCTGGAGAAGTGTTCACTGTCGCCGATCACGGTCCTCAGGCGACTGACGCACGTCGTGATGGTCGCCAAGGTGCTCGGCATCACGATCGACAAGCCCAGCCCGGAACAGATCAAGCGGCTGCACCGGGAGACTTCAGATTTGAAATCTCAAATTTCAAATCTCAAATTGGAACCACAATCCGATGCGAAGCGACGCATCCCGTCGTTCGCCGAAATCGACCAGCTCGCGCGCCACGTCACCGGGCTCGTTTATCCGTACGGCATCCACGCGCCGTACTTCTGGCGAGGCTGGATTCGGTATCTGTCGCTGTACGGCCCACGCGGCCGAGACGTTGTCAGCACGGTCACCCGGAAGCCTGGCCTGCGGAAGGAGGACGTTCACTTCGCTTCGCTGTGTCCGATCTCCGACGTGAATCATGCACTCGGCTACGAGTTGCACAATCCGCACGGTTGGCTGACGTACACGATCGGCAAGGATCATCATTCGGACTGCCGCAAAGTGTGCTTTCCAATGACGGACTGGCTGCGCAACTGGTTACGATTTTTCGTCGAATTCTCGCCGGTCGAGCGAGTCTTCCCCAGCACGCAGTCGCATGCGTACGCATTGTCGCAGGACACGATGAGCGCTCAGTGGAATGCCCTCACCGCCGCCGCGAAAGTGGATCCGCGACTTGTTCCGAGCGAAGGGAACGGAAACCGCATTGCGATCCGCAAGTACGCCGCGAACTGGTGGACGCTCGCCACACTGCGGCAGAAAAACGATTCCGCACTGGCCGACAAGATCGGCCACTACGTGCTGCATCACGCAGAAGTCACGACGAGCAACAAGCACTACCTCAGCGTCCAGGCTGCCGTGCTGCCCGTCATGCTGGAGCTGCTGCCGACATGGCCCGTCCCGGCCGCCGACGCTCCACACGTCAGCCTGCTGCCAGAGTAACGTTTAACCGCGTGGGCATCGCCCCGCGCTCACACGATGAAAGCACCAACACCGCGTTGAGAGTCAACGCGGTTCTGTCCCTGTCCCTGAATGGAGTCACAACATGTTAGTTTTGTCACGCAAGACCAGTGAACGTATTTTGATCGGCGACGACATAGTCGTCCAGGTCATCCGGATCGGACCGACGACGGTCCGTCTCGGCTTCGCAGCTCCGCGAGGCGTGGCGATCGTGCGCGAAGAAATTGCCGAACTTTCAAATTTGAAATTTGAAAGTTCAAATTGCGAATCCGGCCAGCTTCAGACAGCGGAGATCTGAACATGATGCTGCGCCGCATCACACAATGGTTCATCGTCCTGTTGACGATGTTTCTCTGGGGCACCGCCGCCGGCAATTTCGTTGTCGGCGGAAACGGCGTAGCGTCGTACTTTTTTGCAGGCATCGCCGTCGCCTCAACGATCGCCTGTTCCATCATTCTCAAACATTAAGGAGTCACTCATGCGTTTTCCACGCAAAAAATTGTACACCGCGAACTGGCTCACATACGAGCTCGCCGCGATCCGGACAGGCCACACGATCGAGGAAATCGCCCAGGCCGTCCGCACGGCGAATCTGACTCATAAGGTGGTCGTAATCGGCACGAAGGATTATCCGGTTGTCGATCGCCTGTCGATCATGGCCTACTTCGAGAGCACACTGGAGCCTGCAGCATGAGTCCCTGCGTCGGACTTGCCGGTCTGTGTCTTCTCGCGATCGCAGCAGCGTGCTGGATCGCTAATGCCCCATTGTTCCCCGTCTCTCCGACGCGGGCTTTCTGGAGTCATCTCAATGCCCACCGCCAAAAAGCGTCGCGACTGCCCGACGCACCAAAGCAAAAGCCTGTCCCGATCATCCACACTGCGCAGGCGACAGAGCCCCAACAAGGGCAAGACGCGAGGCCAGCCCCGGCAATCGTTGACCGTCGGCCTGCCGCAGCGGCCGACACCCGATCCGACCCTGAATCCATGGCCGGACGACTGCGTGCAGATCGTGGCCGCAACGCCGGCGACGATCAACGTACGCGGAATCCGTGGCCAGATCACTGACCAAATCTGCGCCGACTGCGCCGCCCGCCTGGCCGTTGACAGTTGGTCGATCGAAACGGCCTGGGCGATGCCCGAACGCCAGCGGCGTCCGCTGAGATTCATCTGCGTGAAGTGCTGTCTGACCTACGATCGATCGATGATCGAACACCTGGTTGACCAGCGCTGCACGAAAGGCACCAACGAAGGAAATCAGCTCGATGACAATTCATGACGTCAACGACACCGACAACATCGTCTGCCCGTATTGTGGTGAAGAGCATGACCCGACGGACTTTGATGGCCGCGGTGGCTCACACAGTTGCGACAACTGCCACAAGGCATTTCGCTACGAAGCGGACTATTCCGTGACGTACTCCACGAGCTGCCTTCACATTTTTCATGAATTTGGCGAGTGGAAGATCGTTGGACTGAACACCGCGAGATTCTGCATGCGCTGCGGAGCCTGCGAGCTCAAACCAGAAAGGAGCGAAGCATGTCCAAAAGCATCAAGCGATTGTTGATCGACGCCTCGGAGCTGATCGACATGGCTGGAGTGACACATGCCGATTCCGTTGACGTCAGTGTGTTTTGTCAGTTAATCCAGATCCACCTGAAGCCAATGGCCCTGGCCAGAGTGTTCCGGGATTTCGACCTGCCGCGCACGAAGCTCAATACGAAATTCGGCGGGGACGGGGACCTGCATATCCACTTCCAGTTTAAAGGCGCGTTTTGGAGGTGTGTCGTGATGAGACACGAAATCGCCGAATGGCACGAGCGTGTCGGTTACGCCACCGAACGTCTCACCAGCAAGCAGCAACGTCTCAGCACGCCGCCGCCCAGCCGGCACATCGCGCAGCCGCGAAGTACCACTCATAAAGTGCTCTGCCTTCCGGCCACGGCCTCGGCCGCGACAAACCAGCCCCCTGCAAATCTCCCCGGCCAACGCACACTCTTTGCGCAGTAGCCCAGCATTCACGGACGAACCAGACATGACGTCAGAACTTCAGCAGACACTTCGCTACTTCGATTTTTCGGCAGAACAGCGGCTGCGATTCGCGCAGACAGTCAACGACAAGCCGCTCAGCGATCGCGGCCGGAAGTTCCTGCGGTTTGCGTTTGATTCAACGACAGAACACGGCAAGGCGGGACTCCGCACGCGGTACTACGATCGCTCACTGATCGTCAGTTGTCCTCAGGAGCGACTGGCGGAGCTGCTCGACAACTGCAGCGTGAAGACCGTCCAGCGAATGCTCGAAGAGCTCGAATCGACCGGCATCATGGAACGGCGTCGAGTCGTCCCGAAGACGGACGGACCACCGGTGCAGAAAACCGTTTACGTGATTTTTCTGGACCGGCTCGAGGCGCTGCCGAGTCTCGACCCGACCGACGAGATCGACTGTGTCATTCTGGACTGCGACGGCGACCTTCGAGGCACCGGCGAGCGTCCACTGTACCACCCGGAAAACGATGTCGTGTCGGATGTCGTGTCGGATGTCGTGTCCCTGATAAATCATCATCATCATGAGTTATTAATTACTAAACAAATCACTGATGATGATCTGACGCGCGAGGTGACACCGCTGAGCTTCGCGTCGATCCCTCAGGACCACGTGCGATCGATCGCCGGATTCGCGGTTGATGGTCGCACGATGTCGTTCCGCGATCGCCGAAACCTGTTCGATCGTTACTGGGCCGATGTGACGGCGAAAGCATCGCACCCGTTGAGCGACGTCGATCGACTGGAGTTGCTCGCCCTGTTCGTTTACTGGGGCCGGTCGAAGACGAATCGCAGTCGCGGCGGAGCGGTCTCGACGTGGTGGAACAATCGACGGGAAAAGCCGCTCGCCAACACGCTCACGAAAGACGCGCTCACCGAAGCCCGTCGAGTCCTGCAGGCCGGCACAATGTGCCCCGTGTCTCCGCCGCGGGTTCCGGCCGAGGTCACCATAGCCGCCGCAACGCCACAGCGATTCACCGGATCCACCATGCAAGCGGTCGAAAATCTGCCGGAAGATTCGCCGATCCGCAGGGCGGCGGAGCGACTCCGCAAAAGCCTGCCCGCCCCGGACGACTGACCACAGCATATTTCGACCGAAATGTTTAACCGCGTGGGCATCGCCCCGCGCTCAACTCCTCAGCTCCTCCACTTTCAGAAAGACCCCGATGACCACCAAAACAAAATCGACAACCCCAAAAGCCGCTCGCGATTTCACGCCGCAGGATCTGATCGCCCTCGAGCTGCAAAAAGTCATCGACCCGTTCGGCTGGAAGGTCGATGCCAACGCACTCCCACATCTCCAGGCCGCCGAGCTCGACGCCGTGTCCGAATGGCTCGACGACGCATGGCTGCCAACGCCACTCGCTGTGTGGCAACTGATCATGATTCCGAATCAGCAGTGGATCCACGCCTTCAATAACAAAAACGACGTCATGGCGATCGCATCGATCGTGTTGCACACCCGGGGAGAATTCGTACCACCGATCGATTTTATGGTCCCGCGGCTGATCGCTATGTTCGGCGAAGATGGACATCTTGAGACTCGATTTGGATCCGTTTTCGTTGAGGCGGATGCAGACCTGTTGCAAATCTGGTTCGGTCGTCGCAAAGCCGGCCGCACGCCGCATCTTTGGGGCGACAGCCTACGAACAGCAGTCAACGTGTTGTTCAATGTAGCCATCACCGCTCCGCGTGATGAGCCCACAACGGCAACCGTCGAAAAACCAAAAAGCACGGCCCGGCGATTAAAGCCCTCAAAAAAGGACTGCACAGATCCGACCCACGAGATCGTCAGAGGATTGACCGCGCCAAAAGAACAAGCAGCGGGGCCTCCATCCGCGAAGAGAGAGCCCAAAGGCTCGTCTCGACGGAGCGAGACGGCTACGTTGAAAGCGACGCCATCGGTGTCGCTGATGATGATCCCGCTCAGCGACATCGTGCCGGCACAGGACAATCACCGCAAGACATTCGACAAAGCGAAGCTGCAGGAGCTGGCCGACAGCATCAAGCAACACGGCATCCTGCAGCCGCTTCTGCTGCGCACACGGCCGGACGCCGATCCGCCGTATGAAATCATCGCAGGCGAACGCCGGTACCGGGCCGCTAAGCTCGTCGGCCTCGACAGAGTTCCCGCGCAGATCGTCGAACGCGAGGGCCTGCAGGCATCGCTGGCGATGCTCGAAGAAAACATCCGCCGCGAAGATCTCAGCCCGATCGAACGCGCGACCGCAATCCGCAGCCTGATCGATGCGCACGGGCTCACGCAGAAGGAAGTCGGCAAGATGATCGGCGTCACACAAGGACAGGTCAGCAACGAACTGCGACTGCTGCAGTTGCCACCGACGCTGCAGCAGGAAGTGGCGAGCGGTGCGATCGCTCCAACCCTGATTCGGTCCGTGCTACCGTACACCGATCTGCCGGACGTCCTGGAGACGATGACCGCGCAACTGCTCGCTGACGGCGAACCGTACACTGAGAATCATTTGCAGGGCTGTCTCAACGGTGCGATCCTCGCGGCATCAAGATCGATGGACTTCGATTCTGCCTGGCAGGCGTACCAGAATCCCGACACGCGAAAGCGACACTTCAAGGACGTCTCGCCGGCCGACCTGAAGCGGCTCGACGTGCGCAAGATCGATGCGGTCAGCACATGGGCCGGCCGGGACCGCACGTTCAACCTGGAGCTCTTCGACCAGCTCAACGCCGGACCGCTCGCCGAGCGCAAAACGAATCACACCGCATGGAAGGCGAAAAATAAAGTAAAAATGTCGTCGAGCAAGTCCGGCAAATCAAAGTCCGCCGTGAGATTCTTTGAGAACGACTACAAGCTCGAAGATGCGATCGAGGAAAGCCTCTCGGTATTGCTCGCCGAAACGCTCGAACGACAGAAAGACAAGAGCAGCGTCTTCCGCTTCCTGCTGGCATTCGCGGCCGTGATGCAAGAGGGCGAGATCAGCGACCAGCTCTGCGGCAAAAGACTGTGGGTCAACGAGGCAACTCGCGGAGTGATCGACAGTCTCACGGGCAGCGTTGCGGACATGCAGGCAACCTTCCGCGCCGCCTGCACTGCATCAATACGCAAGATCGCACTGAGCGTTGAAGACGCCTGCGCCTTTTCCGCCGTTCTCGGGATCGACCTGAGGCAACGCTGGACCGTCACGCCGGAAGTCCTCGCCGTACTCACCGACGCCGGCCGCGCGGAATTCGCCGACCACAAACCCGGCCACATCCCCGATTTCCTGCGTCCGTTCTTCGCGCTCAAGGTTGACGAGCCACCGAAAGCCAAACCAACGAAATCCAAAGCCGCATGAACGGCGAGCCGCTGGGCGTCAGCCCTCGGTGGCCGAGAAGTAATCGTTTAACCGCGTGGGCATCGCCCCGCGCTCAACCAATCATCGCGGCCCGCGGTCTAAACCGCAATCGCCACCCGCCGCGCCCGCAGATCCAGTGTCCCGTCAATCCGCACGAAGTCATCCGCCGACCCGGTGCGCGTCGAAATCTGGTACTCGTAATCATCGGCCACGACGCAGCCCGTAGCCGTCCCGGCCGCAATAATTTCGACCGAAATAATACAGAGAGTCCCCGCTCCGCTCCCGGACTGCGCCAGCGCAACGACCGTCCCGGAAATCAACGACGACGCCTTATTGCCGCGACTCGCACCAAACGTGATCGCCGACAGACTCAGCGCATTCAGGGTTGCGAATAAACCGCCCGCCGGATCCGCTACAGTGATCCGCAGCGCGGTCCCGCTCGCCACCGTGCAGTCATCACCAACATACAGCGCAATCGCCCCGCCGGACGCCACGCGGCCCGTAACCTCGATCGGCGAACCTGCCAGACTCGCGGCAATCGCGGTAAGCTGGGATTGCAGTTCGGACGGCATCACCTGCACAGTAACAGTGATCGCACCTGTCCCGACAAACGTGAACGCCACCAAATCGTAATTTGTCTCCGCTTGGGAAGGTGCATATGTGTGGTATCCGTTCCCTTCATGCACGCAGGCACCTGCGCCGACTGACCCGATCACTTGAGTCCCGCCGTCTCCGGTGCAATAGACCGTGACAACGCCCGTGAATGGCAGGCCATCGGCGACTTTCGTCATCTGTGCCCCGATTTTTTGTCCGGCAGTGTTTTTCAGCATGTGAGCGTCCTCGACAATACGATATTTGCCCCGGCCGCCCAGTGTGGCCTGAATCCTCCAGCGAGTAACTCCCCGGCGGAAGTGAATCCAATCGCCGCAGCTCCGGTCAGCCTGATCGCTGTCGTAAGTGCTGCGGATGCGGACACCGCAATCGCCGCTGAGGCTGTCATCAGGATCTGCGTCGTCAACACTCCAGACGACGACACGATGATCGTTGATGCACCGACCAATGCCGCCGCGCCAGAGTCCAGTGACGCTGCGGACGTGAATACTACAGTGGACGATCCGGTCAGCCTGATCGCTGTTGTCAGCGAAGCACTTGACGTGACCGCCACAGTTGCCGCTGCCGTCATCAGGATCTGAGTCGTCAACACCCCGCTCGAAGTCACTGCAACCGTTGCTGATCCGGTCATCAGGATCGAGGTTGTGATCGCACCGGATGACGTGACTGCGATCGACGTTGATCCACTCAGCGATATCCCAGTCGTCAACACGCCAGACGCTGTGACCGCAATTGATGACGAGCCAGTCATCTGAATCGCGGTCGTCAGTGCTCCAGCCGACGTGACCGCCACAGTGGATGAGCCGATCAACTGAATCGCGGTTGTCAGCACCGGCGAATTTGTGGTCACCGCAATTGATGACGCACCACTCAACTGAATCGCGGTCGTCAGTGATCCAGCCGACGTGACCGCAATCGATGCCGTGCCTGTGATCGCACCATCCGGTACAGCCGGTGCCGACGCAACATAATCGACCTGCGAAAACAGCCCGACATCACCAGCCAACAATGCCGGTCGCATCGTGACCGTGATCTCTGAGACGGCATCGCGAAACGCTTGCACGTCTCTGCCGCTGGCTACTGGTCTCAGAATCAAGTTGATCATTTTACAGCCCGATCAGTGTATTCACAGAGCAACCCGAAATATCCGGGGCACCGGCTTTGTACGCTGTCACATAATGCGTATCCGGGTAAAGATGCGTCAGCAACCGGAACGCACCGCTAGCATCAGATACGATCGTATCGACCAACAAATTGCTCGCAGTCGCAAACAGATTGACTGTCACGCCGCCTACCGCAGAACCGTTCGCGTCCCGTGACACGCCGGCGATCGCGTACCGTGATGATGCGCCTGTCGGACTGGTTTCCCAAGACTCGTACCGCTGTTGATACGGGTCGAGCAAACCACAATTGCCATTGACGTCGCCCGCAAAGCCGGACCTCGGCCAATACGCGCTGCGGTACGGACCGTCGAGCGACTCGCCGCGTTGATTCGGCACGTCCGGTTCTCTCGCAACAATCGGGACGTAGTAGTACGGCTCGCCGCGAATCAGTAGTTCACCGGCCCCTGTTCCGATGACGATCATAAGTAACTCGCTTTCGGACGACTGCCCACATCGTGGCCTGGCACAATCAAGGCCGGGTGTTCGGGCCGCTGATTCCTGAGGATGGCCGCATATGCCTCATCCATCATTTTTTTGCAGAATTCCGGGTCTGCTGTCGGACCCTCAACAGACATTGCACCGTCACGGTGAATACAAATCTTCAGAAACACCTCGACCGTGCGAGCCACCACAAGCGGATCAAATTTTGACTGCATTCGAGCTGGTGCTTCGGTATCGAATTCACGACTCACGTTCTAATCCTCAATGATGCAGTGAATGTTTAGCGCGGCTGGCGTGGTGATCGCCCAGAGGGCCATCGCTGTGCCCGCAGGCACTCGCAGGCCTGCAGGCCACGTCCAGACAATAGAGTACGACTGCGATGACCCGAGTATACCTCGACGGACGTAAAGAGAGGGGACACCGCCCGTCGCGGAATAACTGACACACGCAGTAACGTTTGTCTGCAAGTCCGCCGAATCATCCATCTGAAATGGATTCGGTGTCGGACCCGTACAGTTGACCGAAGGTTTTCCGAGTCCTACTTGAAACCCCACCGCAAGTACGAGATTCAGGGCGAGTTCAATTATGGCTGGCGAACTCGATCCCGGAGATTTGAGTTCCCAGATAGTCCTATCTGCTGTCGCCGCGACCGAAGCAAGTGCCAGTGAAGAGTATGCCATGTTTTATTCGTCCACCACAATGTTCCAGTGAGTAGTGTTCGTTGTCGTAATGTTGATCAGCACGATTGTTTGTGACACGGGAATGATCAGACCTTGTGGGAACACCCAGATAAACGAATACCCACCAGCGGTCCCCACGTTATGGCGACGGTGGTAGATAGTGGGAGCGGTTGGATTTGTGGTGTTCCACACATGCGCATAAGTGACTCTTGACACCCCGTCAGACGGGTTTTGCATCTGCAACAGATTACTGACGGGATCGACACCAATCGCTGCCGGTCGGCCAATCCCACGAGAGCTGGCAACCGCTCCAACATCATGCGCGGTTACTTCGAGAATCTTCACCCGTGTTTCGGCTGGAGCCCGGATCTCCCACGCGGCCTGCGCCGCTACAGTCGATACGGGGATTGCCGCCACCGAAATTGCCATCGCTACCCCTCTTCCGCTGTAACGTTGAAATCGTACGGATTTGTTTGTGTGACGTTCCAAATCACAACGCTCCCGTTGACTGGTACGATCAATCCCAACGGCCATGTCCAGACCACACCTGATCCCGCCGCAGATGCTGGAGTACACCGCCGCATGAAGAACGTAGGACTTGTCGGTCCGGTCCCCCAACTCACCGCAGTTTTTCCCAGGCACGCAGTGTCGGCAGGGTCAAATCGCTGCAGCAGCACAGGCGTTGTGGGCGTGACGCCGATCGCCGCTGGACGGCCCAAACCAAGGGTAAACGCACCACCGGAAACGCAGTACACACTCATTTCGAGTATCGCGAGACGCGACGACGCACCGGCAATCACCTCCAGCGATGGCCTGTTTATAGTATTGTCATTCGAGCGCACACCAATTCCGCAGAGCGACATAACTTATTCATCCAAAACTACGTTGACGTCGGACAATTGACCGGCAGTGATATTCCAGATCACGATCGCAGCGGAAATCGGGATCACATAACCGCGAGGAAATGACCACACGATTCCCACGCCGATCGTTGCTGCGGAGTTCCACCGTCGGTGGAAGATCAGCGGAACAGTTGGGCTTGTCGCCCAGGACAGCGATCCGTTGATCACCGATGCGGGATCACCTGGGTCGTCCGCCTGGAACAACACGTTGACCGGTGTGACACCAATCGCCTGCGGTCTCCCGAGGCCGATAGACTGTGCTGTCCCGACAGACTGGATATACGACAGTTCGAGCACTTTCGCTCGAACTGTCGAAGGTGTCAGCACCTGCACAGATGCCTGCGTGATCGTGCCGTTTGTGGTCCGTAAACCTATTGATGAAATTGCCATTCTAACCCTCATTCCTGTTCAAAATTGGAATCTTACAACCGAGCAACAACCGCACACACTCAGGCCGAGTCATGGTCATACTGCAAATCAAATCGCCGTTGATGGTTTCGCTGACGATCGTCACTTTCCGAGTCCCTGCTCCCTGTCCGCTTGGTCCGACCGTCAAGCCCTGTCCTCGGAAAAACTGCGGCATATCAACCGGACCTCGCGGCCCCTCGACTCGTTCGCGAATTATTTCGTCGAGATCATCACCACGCAGCACCTGCTCACCACGTGCCGACTCACCGCAGTACGGACAGTACGGCGTGACAATCGGTCGTCCACAACAGTTAGTTTTGATCGGCATGATTACGCAATCGTGGTTGACAGGGCACCAATCGCAAACGACGGGGCAGGGTCGCCGTTGTTGACTGTTTTGTTAGTGCCGAGCGGGCCATAAATTCCTAGATTCGTGGTGTCGATAAATTTTCCAAACGAAGTTATCACACCCCAATTCGCCGTCGGTGTCGGGAACGTAATCGCCGCCAGGTTGTCCGTGAGTCCGTTGGTGCCAGATGCTGCGGACCAATTCGCGTCCAGAGGATTCCTCGCGACACGAGCATATGATCCGCCCGTAACCTCAGTGCCGCCGCCAGTTTCTCCGGGTGTCGCAGTGTACAGTGCGATGTCGATCGCCGTCGGTTTTGCGAACGTCGCGGTCCGGAAAATATGGGCACGAATCTGGCCTTCCAGCCAGTCTGTTGCTTGGGTCATTGCAAATCATTCCTTAAAGGTAAAAACAACCGGCTGGAATATCCCCGCGTGTCAGCCACTTCTGTGCCCGCACAACGTCCTCGTCCGTGAACCCATCGGTCGGGTCCGGCCAGTGGTATTCCGCCTCGCCGTATCGCGTGATCAGAAGAGCCACTGCCCAGCCGACCGTTGAATTGTAAAACCGGCACACCTCGCCATGTGCAGCGGTCATGGCGTCGATCCATGTGGAGATGTCCGGCCGCACGACGAGGTCAGCCATATACTCCGCATACCGTGTAGCCCTGTCCTGCGCAGTCGCAAAGACCGGGTCGCGTGCCTGATCGATGCACTGGTCGAAAATGCCGCGTTCGCGGGTGACGATTTCGTCGTGGGTGAGTTTGGTCATTGTGTGCCTCCGGAATAAGTGTGTCGCATTTATACCTCAATTGCCTTGCCGCCTAATGTCGATTCAAACGCCAACAGCGGATTCCGATTGGCTTTCAGGCTCGTTGCAATCGCTGCGTTGCGCAGCACGCAGCGACCTCCGTACATCGTGAGGCTGTCTAATACGGCCACCGTGTCGGCATAGGGTGCCGTCCCGAACTCGCCGCCCAGAACCACGACCGAGTTGGCCGCATGGTTGCCGATCCAGACCACGGCGGGATATGTATCGGAACTGCTGCCGGTGTTTCGGATCTCAATCGCCGTCGCGGCTGTGCCAGTGTCCAGATACACGCGAGACGGGCCGGTGCCCTGATAGACGCCTACCGTAATCACCGTTGCCCCGATCGTCAGCTGCTGCTCGCGATACTCCAGGTACCCGGACTCATTCAGGTGCGGCAAGCCGAGCTTTCGATTTTGCCACGCCATGGAAATTTTCAGCGACGCGAGCGTGACGGCCGATTGAGCAAGCCCGTAAAGACAATCCTCACCAGTGTCCTCAAAACGCACGTCATCCCCTGTAATGGGGATTCCCACCGGAGCCCAGTTCAAAGCTGCATCCCAGTGATTTGGCCCGGAACTGGCAGTAGTGCCTGTGACTGTCAGCGTCGTCGAAACAGCTCCGGTGAGACTCGTGCCGTTGCCGGTGATTTCGCTGACATTGGTCGCCGCGAGTGCGGTGGCAAACGTCACCGTCCACGGTCCGCCAGCGGAACCAGTCACCGCCACGTCAGCGACTCCGATATTGCTGAGTGCTTCCAGTGCCGCGTCAACCGTCGCTGCACTGGCGTTGTAAGCAATCGCGGTGGTTGTTTGACCGCTGTAGGTCAGTGTAAACGTGCCGCCGGTTGGCGTGCCGTTGAGCGTGACGACTTGCACTTCATTTGCGGAGTTTTCTCCTGGCAGGGTTACCGTAACTGTACGTGTGCTCGTAGCCGTGCCGGAAAAATCGTAGACACTTGCTGTCAATTGCGATTGATTCGAAAAGCTTTCCCTGCCGATAAACTCAATCGTAAAAACATTGTTTACCTTTGTGACTAAAGGTTGATCAACGACGCCAACTAGAGCGTCAATGGCTTGCCCAACTTGACTGGCGGTAGAATTGGCGCTGACCGACGTTGTCGTCGCGGCGTCGAGGGTCAAGGTGAAACCTAAACTTGTGCCAGTGCAGTCTACGGTCTGAATTTCGTTCCGCGGAGCATCTGTCGTCGCCCCTTGCTGCGTTGTCCGAACAAGAGGCTTCGTACTTACCAGAGACACGACCATCGTAGCAATCAACCTGCCGCCCAGCGCGGCGACAAAAGTCACGGTGTAGGTGTCGTCGTTCGTGTCGGTCGTCTTCACAACGGTGGCGTTGCTGGCCCCGACGGTGCTCAGCGCCTGAATCGCGGTCTGCACTGTGGCCTGTGTCGCACCGACCGCAATTACCCCGGTGATTTGATCGCCAAGAACAACCGTGAACGTGCCGGCAGCAGAAAGCGGAATCGTGAACGACTGAACGCAGTTGACGCCCGTGGCGCCCTGCGTCGTGGTGACGACAGACACAGGCAACAATGCATCGAGACTCGAATCTGCAGTCACGATGAACGGCACGCCGGCCGTCGCTGCAGTCAGGATCAGCGTGTCAGTGCTCACCGTCGCTGTGACCTCCTGCCACTCGGCGTCATCCGACGCTGCAATCGCCGTGGCAAACAGTGCCGCAACATTCGCTGCGGTCGCTGCGGTCGCCGTGACGATCACTCGCTTACCGTTGATTGCCAGCGCGAAAATATCGCCGATCGTGACTGACGCTACCGGTATGGCCGTGGTCACCTGAGCCACTGCGGTTGCGTCACCTCGCCAGATTTTTGTCGCCATTATTGCACGGCCCTTGTTAAGCTATTCCGGTATCCCGCAGAATCCTGTGACAGCGGCAGTCCGCAGAAATCCTTCATCCAGCGAGCGCCCATGTTCCATTCTGCCACTGACCAGCCCAGCGGATGCCGTTCATGAAAAAAGAACGGGCGGCGAATCCAGTGGAACTTGTAGCCGCGTATCCGGAAATGATGCGGAAGCCAATAATCCCACACAGGTTTGCCGATTCCAAACGGAAGATTCGGGACGGTCGCGGCCAGCTCTGGAGTCATCAGAAAAGCATCCAGCCCCCACGGCTCGTAACAGGCCGACTGCAGCGGCTGGCCAGCGTCGTGGTTGTACCGGACGCCGATCGTGAGCTTGTCCGGATGAGCGAGCGCATCAGTGATGACCCGCGGATCGCCGTTGATTTCAATGTCTGAGTTGATGAGCAAAAACGGTAGCCCTGTCTGCAACCCGGCCTTGATGATCGTCGCAACACGCTGCGTCGGTTTTGCATATTCCAGGGGGGTGTTTTCCGATGCGTGTCCGTGTATCAGCCCGGCCAAACCTGTGTCCAGCCGTCGCAACTCCGCAGCCGTGTTGACCGCGATGACTTCCAGCCCGATGTCACGCCACGATTGAACACAAAGCCGTTGTCGCTCCTGCTTGTCAGGATTTGGATTCAACGAAGTGATCGCGATGCACTTGCCGAGGAACCTGTCAGGATCCGGAGCGAACCGAGGCACGTCCGCCTGACCCTGCGCGACAAATCGCAGGCAGTCAGCCCGCTCGTCAATCGCGACGGGCTCAGTCGATCTCAACGAGATGCCACGCCCATCAGATCGCAGTGAAAAGACATTGGTGCCGCTCATCGTTGCGTCCTCGCGATGTCGAGGTACGCGGGCCAGGCAGCGGCGTTGAAGTCCGGATTTGACGGCTGACTGTCCAGATAAAAACGCACCGTCGATCCGCCGCACTCCATCGTAACGCCTGCCGGCAAGCTGTAGGTCACCGTGTACACATTTCCTGTTTCGCCGTAGTACTGCGCGTAGCCGCCAACGCCGCCGTAGCCCCATCCCCATCCATTGTAGCCGTAGCCACCGTACCCGCCCCAGAACGGATTTCCGTATCCTTGACTGCAGTCGTCACCGGCCCATGTCGGCGACCAGCCCCAGCCATTATTGTAATAGCGAGAATCTGACGCCAGCCAGCCCCAATTGTAGTACCACCGGCTGAGCGTGATCTGCCACTTTGCCAGCGTGCCGACTCGCTTATATTGCAGCGATCCAATCGATGGGATTGGATACTCGACTCCAATCGGATTCATTACACCGTCTGTGCTCTGACCGTAGTCATTTCCGTCCACAATCCAGAGACATTTGCACTGTCCTGGATACGTCATTGCCGTTGCCGTCGATTTGAAAAGGCGTTTGATTAAACTGCTGACTGGCTGCAGAAACCCCGTCGATGCAGGCGCAGTCCATCGCCACGTGAACGCGCTCCAGTCTGTCGCGGGACAACCCGGACAGCGGATGATTTCGCATTCTGTTTTACAACCACACATCAGACCACACTCGCAGCAAAATTGAACCCCGGGCAGTGCCAGTACTGAGCCATGTAAATCCCATCGCCCCACGGTGACGCCAGACTGATCGCCCCGCGTTTCACCTGGCCTTCAACAAATGGGACGGCGTCGATTGAATCAACGAGAACTGGTTCCTCCCCGTCTGCTGTTTGCGACCGCCACAACTCATCAGTGACCAGCAGGCCGCCATAAAAATCCGTGTACGGAATCGCCGTGATTGTCTTCGCGTCGCCGGCCCATGCGAATTCCCACATGCCGGGGAATGCAGTGATCCGACAGACAGCCAGTGGCAACCCGATCGCAGTTCGTAGCTGCGCACTCGTGACCTGACAGTCAATCGTGTACGTGGTGCCGTCAATCGTGATCTGAATATCGCCTGTGAGATCCGTCCCGAACATCTGCAGCGTCGTTTGCTGCGTGTCGCGCGACGGAATGAACAGAGCAACCTTGCGATATTCGCGGGGCTCGTAGACCGGATAGGCGGCATTGACAGTCATCACTCGCGTGATGGATGGCGTGCGACGCTTGGCCGACGGCACGCCAGCTTGCGGACGCTGAGTCGTACGCCAGTCGATCACAACCTGCGATACTTCGCGGTGCTGATCCAGAGTGAGCCCGAGGATAGTCTGTTCTTCGCTCATGTAAGTGGCAAAACTCCTTTAAAGTTCAGGATCTTCTGCGTATCGAAGTACAGTTTTTTCAGTGTGCCAGGCTTCACAGAATTGTCGCCCGGGCTGTCCAGGTAATCGCCGATTGCTCGCCCGCGCTCGTCCAGCGGTACAGGTTCTTCCACATTTTCAGGTGGATCACCGCGCTTGATCGGCTGCTGAACCCAAACCATCTTTGATGTGACGTTGTTTCCACCTGGCTGTAGAACCAGTCGCCGCACCTGCACCAGTTCGACCGTGCCGACATTCCACAATTCGTGCGTCCATGTCCGAGGATCGGCCATGATCGTCAGCGAGTACTCGCTGTACGTCGCTCGTTCTTCTTCGATGAATTCACCAAACGACACGGCACCCAACATCAGCGTTTTCGGTTGCCATGTCAGGCCACGAATCTTAATAGCGTCCAAATTCAACGCACCGAGATGCGTCTGCAACCACGCCGGATCTGCTGGCAGATTCTTCGTGACGGAGTATTCGACCGTCGCGAATGTCTGCATCACGCCAGGAATGAATTCGCCCGCCGTGTTCACGATCGGATTTCCCTTGGCGTCGAAAAATGTCGGCTGCTCAACCAGTGATGTGCGGCCACTGATCTTCACTCTGCGTTGCAGCGGATTCGGATCATCCTGGCGTCCCTTGATGATGCCGTATTCGGCCTCCAGATTCCAGACCAGCCCGCCCGCACCACGCGACGGCGTGATGAAATCCAAATAAAATCCTGGCTCGTCCGGATGTGACTGTGCCCACTGCGGAATCTGCGGAATTCTACGAAGCGTCGTCCAGTTAATCCGGTCGCTGGTTTTCACCGTGATTGTATCGACGATTTTGTTTTGCGAGATGTCGCGCTTGTCTTCAATCTTGCTGCTGCTGCGAGAGTATTCGACGATCGAGGCCATTACGCAAACCCTCGCACGTCGAGTTGTTTGCCGCGTCGCGTATCGCGCTCAATGTTGGCCAGCGATTTTGCGGACGAAACAGCAGCGTGCGTTGCTTTTTTCTGGTCGTCCGACTTCTCGAATCCTCGCATGAACTGCTGAACAACAGACTGGCCTTCACTGCTGCGCGTGAACACTGCTTTGTTCTCAACGGCCTTTTTACTGGCCTTAGCAATGATGCCATCCGTTCCGCCGCCTTCACCGCCTGAGTGGCCGTCTCCCAATGTTGGAGCGACTGCCGCAGCCTGCGCGGCCTGGAAGTCAGACAGGATTTTCATATTCGCGTCGATCGCTGTCCCGAGCGATGTGCCAAGTGATTCGCCGAGCCGAATGCTGTCAGCTGCCAACCCTGCTTCGAGTTCCCCGATTGCTCGCGGCGGAATGTCGGGCAGAGCCGCCACGGTGTTTTTGAATCCGTCGAGCAGCGGAGTCCATGCCACTGACAGCGACTTCGTTCCGCCGCTCGCGATGAAGTCCCAGACGGCGGTCATGATCGCCATGATATTCTTGCCGATGTTCGCAAAGACGTTGCCGACGAACGACGCCGCCGTCATAAACAGTTGCGACCAGTTGCTGCCGAACCACGAGAACAGAGCGGGCATCACGCCCGTGAACAGGTGAGCGAAGTCCGCACCGAACCGGACCAGCGAAAGCCCGACGTTGATAAACGCGAGCGTTGCAATGTCCGGCCAATTCTGGAATGCCCAGGTTGCAATGGCCGTGAATTCCATGAATGTTGTCATCCAGTTCCCTGCCGTCAATCCGAGAGAACTTGTGATTGCGTTGAACACAACAGTTGCGATTTCCCAAACGGCCCCGAATGCGGCCTTGACGCCTATCGCCCACGCCTGGAATAGCGGCATCGCGTTTGTAATTCCCGTCCGCAGATTCGCGAACATCGCAGAGCCGCTGGCCATCAGTCCCTTGAAATCGAACGCGGCCATGATGTTGATTCCGAGTTCACGCGCCGCAAACGCAACGGTGTTCTTCAGATTCTTCCACATGCCTTCGGTCGTCTGCCCGATATTTTGGATTGCACCGGCATAGATCCCCTGCCCGGTCGTCAAGTGCTCCAGAGCCGCGTTCATTTCTGCAGGCCCGACCTTGCCGTCGCGAATCATTTCCTTCAGAGCCAGCCCGCTCTTTCCTGTCGCGTGCGCCAGCCCTTCGTAAATCGCAATCCCGCGATCGGAAAGCTGATTGATTTTGTCCTGCTGAAACGCGCCTTGATTCATGCCCTGCTGATAAATGCGAGCCAGGTCATCAAGCGGCGTTTTGGTGGCTGCTGCAACCTGTCCGAGCTGGTTCAATTTGTCTTTGATGTCGTTCGCGGCCACCCCGGCCTTGAACAGCAACACGCCGGACAACTGCACAGCGTCAGCGTCGAACAGCGGAGCACCAGACCATGATTCCAGATCTGCTTGCAGCGCCTTGCCTTGCTGCATGTTTTTGAGCATCGTGCCGAAGACGACAGCCCCGGTTTCGGCTTTCGCCGCCAGCTTGATTCCCCAGGCAGAGACCGCCGCGCCAAGCAACAGAAAGCCAGTCACGCCAGCTTTTGCGGCTGACAGCAGTTTGCCCGCGATCATGCCGACCACGCTGCCGACTGCACTGCCGACCGAGGTTGCAAGTGACCACATGGACGTCGCGGCCCGGAGAGCCATTGAACCGGTGTAAACCAGAGCGCGACCGAGCAGGCTTGCCGCAACGGTCAGGGCTCGCATTGGGTTCGCGATAATCAACACCGGCAGACTCAGCATTTGAAATGCAGTCGCCGCAAGGCGAGCCGCCCCAGATAAAACACCAAGCACTGCAGCCCCCGCTTTGCCAGTCGCACCCAGCAGCAGCAGACCGCCGACAACAAGGCGAATCTTCGGCGGCAACATTCCCAGCCAGCCCCACAGGACTTTGACCGCCCCGATCCATCCTTTGAAGATGAACCAAACCTTGAACGCCGCCGCTGCCAATCCGCCGAACACGCCAACGAGAGTCATGACGACCCGCGCTACCATCATGAGCCCACCCCAGAGCATTTTAATCGGAATCAGGAGCACGCCGAACGCTGACCGAAGAATACCACCCACAAAAACAACTGCCGATCCGATCATTCGCAAAGGAACGAGCAACATGGCGAACGCGGTCCCGAGTAGCTCGACAGCTATGTGTGCAGCGTGTGCCATGTGCATCATGTGCAGCAGACCACCGGCAGCACCCTTGACGAAGCCACCGACCGCTCCGAGCTTGCCGCCGACGACACCGAGGGAGCTTCCGAATGTGACAAACGACGCCGACGCAACGCCGACACGGTTCACCATCTCGCTGACTTTGTGCGTCGTCCTGCCGACTTCATCCTTAACCTTCCCCAATGAAGCCAGCGCGGACTCTGCATTCAGAACTCCGACGTTGATCTTCAGGTTGAGGTCTTCGATAGCCATTCACAGACTTTCCAGAATCGCGTCAGCAATCAATTGTGCTTCAGACTTCGGTGGTTCGTTGTCCCACTTCGCCATGAAGTCTTTCGGCTCACATTCGTCT